>NZ_JBEXLA010000001.1:415559-483981 GCF_040609715.1 Streptomyces sp. NPDC004610
TAAACACCCCAGGCCGAGGAGCCATCCCCGCCAGCGCGGATCAACCGGGGCGGATCACCCCCGGCAGCGCGGATCCCCCCAGGCCGGGCGGATCCCCCCGGGTCAGAGAGGCGCCCCGCCAGGGCGGATCACCCTCCCGGCAGGGCGGGGCGGGGCACCCCGGCCAGGTCGGGGCGGGGCGGGGCGGGGGAGAGTCGGGGCGGGGGGCGCCCCAGCCGGTACGGAGTCCCCGGCCGCGTGGCCCCCCTCACCCCCCGTAAGCCGCCCGCAGGGCATCCCGTGCTGCGGACAGTGCCTCCGCCTCCGGCACGCCCAGGCGGTGCGCCCGCTGTGCGTATGTCTGCGCGGCCGACGCCAACTCCCGTTCCGCCGCCGAGCCCGCCGCCGCGACGAACGTGCCGTTGCGCCCCCGGGTCTCGATCACCCCGTCCGTCTCCAGCGCCCGGTACGCCTTCGCCACGGTGTTCGCCGCGAGGCCCAGCGTCTCGGCGAGCCCCCGCACCGTCGGCAGCCGGTACCCGACCGGCAGTACCCCCGACCGGGCCTGCGCGGAGATCTGCGCCCGCACCTGCTCGTACGGCGGCGCGCTGTCATCGATCCGGATCTTCAAGGTCACGGTCCGATTCTCCCCCACCCCCCGCCCGCCCGCCGCGACCGCCCCGACCCCCGGAAATTGGGAGGCGCCCGGTACCCGGCCCCCGTAGCGTGCGCCCACATGACCGTGCTCGTGCGTGACATCCGTCCCGGGGTCCGGGCCGACACCGAGGGCTTCTGCATGGCCCGCCGGCTCGCCCTGCCCCACCTGCTGGCCACCCCGGAGTCGGTGGTCCACGACCTCACCCATCAGCGCCCCGGCGCCCACTACCGGTTGCTGGTGGCGGAGGTGGACGGCGAGATCGTCGGCACCGCCGAGACCGGTCTCTCCCTGGACAGCCCCGAGCCCGGCCATGGCTACCTCAATGTGTATGTCCGCCCCGACCGCACCCGCCAGGGCGCCGGTTCGCTGCTGCTGCGCACCGCCGAGGAGCATCTGGCGAGCGCGGGCGCCGCCAAGGCGTTCGTCTGGGTCCTGGACCGCCCCGAGCACCGCGCCTTCGCCGCCCGCCACGGCTACACCCCCAGCCGCTCCGGGCACTTCCTGCGGCTGGACCTGACGGACGGCGCCCTCCCCCCGCTCCCGCCGCTGCCGCCCGGCGTGACCCTGCGCACCGGCGCCGACTACGCCGACGACCCCCGCCCGCTGTTCGCCCTGGACGCCGAGGTCACCTCGGACGAGCCCGGCGACATCACCGCCGAACTCACCGACTACCCGGCCTGGCTCGCCGAGACCTGGCAGCACCCCCTCCTGAACCACACCCTCACCACGGTCGTCCTGGTCGACGGCGAACCCGCCGCGTTCAGCGCCGCCTACACCGACGGCACCGGACGCTACGGCTCCGCCATGACCGGCACCGCCCGCGCCCACCGCGGCCGGGGCCTGGCCCGGCTCGCCAAGACCGACTCGCTGCTCCGGGCCCGCGCGGCGGGCTGCACCGAGGCGATCACCGGCAACGACTCGGGCAATGAGCCGATGCTCGCGATCAACAAGGCGTTCGGCTACACCATCTGCGCGACGGAGGTCCGCCATGTCCGCACCCTCGGCTGACCCGGCCGCCCCCACGGGCGTGGACGTCGTCCTGGTCAAGGCGGGCCGCATCAAGATCCGCTACCCCGCCGCAGTGCTGGCGGACGACGGCGTACGGATCACCGTCCGCGCCCCCTGGGCGGGCGACACGGCACGGGACTTCGGGTTCGTCCGGTTCGAGCCCGGCGATGTCTTCACCGAGTACTACTGGCGCGACCGCTGGTACGCGGTGAAGGAGGTCCGGGACGCGGACGGCGTCCCCAAGGGCTGGTACTGCGACATCACCCGCCCGGCCGTGCTCAGCGGCGGTGAGCTGACCGTGGAGGATCTCGACCTGGACCTGTGGCGCTCGGCGGACGGCACGGACGTACGGCGGCTGGACGAGGACGAGTTCGCGGAGAGCGGCCTCACGGACCGGGACCCGGAGGCAGCGGCGGCGGCCATGGCGGCGCTGGAGGAGTTGGAAGGGCTGGCGAAGGGGGACGGGTTCGGGTTCGGGAGGCTGCTGGCGTAGAGGTACAGGTTCGGGTTCGGGTTCGGGTTCGGAACACCGCTGGCGTAGGGGCACGCGTTCATTCGGGGGCGCCGCCGACGCAGGGCCTGACACCAGGCACCCCAGCGACCCCTCCCCCTCCCCCGCTCACACCACCGCCACCACCGCATACCGCTCGTCGGTCACCTCCCGCCCCCACAGTGCCGGTTCGCCGGACAGGGACTCGGTGTGCAGTTCGGCCGCGGCCGGGACGAGGAGTCCGGTCAGCCGACCGGCGGGGATCCCCACCGGGGCGACCGCGCCCCACACCCCCTCGATCAGCACCAGTCGGCCGCCGGGGCGCAGCAGCCCACGCCAGCGGCTCAGGGCGCGGGCGGGATCGGGCAGCGCCCACAGGACATGCCGGACGAGGACGACGTCGTAGCGCTCCTCGCCGACCGGGGGTGTCTCCGCGTCGCCGACGAGCACGGCCGCGTCCCGCCCCGCGAGCTTGGCTCTGGCCCGCTCGACCATGGCCGGGGAGCGGTCGACCCCGGTGACCCGGTGGCCCTGCTCGGCGGCGAGCAGCGCCAGACTGCCCGTGCCGCAGCCGAGGTCGAGCAGATCGCTGGGGCGCGGCGGCAGCCAGCCGCGCAGCCGGCCCGCCCAGGCGGCCCGCACCTCCGGGTCGCGCAGCCCGTGGTCCGGCTCGGCGTCGAACCCGGCCGCCTCCGCGTCCCAATCCACGTCGCCGGCACCGGCGGGGACCGTGATGTCGCTGTCGTTCGTCATGCACCCAGAGTGACACCCGGCACTGACAATCGACCGTGATCACCCGCCGTTCCGGGAATCCGCCGCCGCGCCCCATGTGACCTGATGTGATCCGATGTGACCCGAAGGACATTTCAATCGTGATGTCCGCCACTGACAGATCGGCACGGATGAGGAACTCTCCCCCAAAGGGTCTACCTCCGTGCCGCCACGGAACCCGGGTAGGCACTGAAGGAGGCAGCCATGCGCCGCGTGACCGTGCAGAAGCCCCTGAAGAAGACCGACGCCAGACGGCTCCGCGAGAAGAGCGAGGAGCGTCCCGCGGACCGGCGTGAGGTGCGCGAGGACATCGCCCGCACCTGGTGGCCGGACAGCTGACCGGCGTCCCCCTCGGCCCGGACCGGACCGGCCCGGACCGGACCGCTCAGTCCAGCGGCTTGCGGTAGTGGATCCGGTCGTAGGGCCCGTCCGTCCGGCGCTCCACGATCTCGTATCCGAACCGCGGGTAGATCTCCTGGTTCTCCCACATCAGGGCGTTGGTGTAGAGCCGTACCTCGGGCAGGCCCAGCGCGCGGGCCCGCGCGTCGACGAACTCCAGCAGCCGCCGTCCCGCACCCCGGCCGTGCGCGTCGGGGTGCACGGCGATGCTGTCGAGGAAGAGATGGTCGGCGCGCGCCCGCAGGACCACGAGTCCGGTCACCGGCACACCGGTCACGAACACCCGTCCCGCCGCCACTTCGGCCGCGTGGTCCGCCTCCATGGGCTGCGGCACCACCCCGATCCGGGCGATGTACCGCCGGTAGGCGGCATCGGTCACCGCCTTCACCGCGGCGATGTCCTCCTGGGTGGCGGCCCGGATCCCTGTGTCGTCCATGGCTCGAAACGTACCTACCTGAGCCCAGCCTGAGCACCTCCTTAAAGCGAGCATAAGGATCTCCTCAGCACGCTCTCAGCAGCCGATCCGGCGGCTTCTTGGGGCTAGCTTCGGATCGCCCCCACGGGATCACGATCACGGATCACCGATCACGGATCACCGATCGCAGATGGCCGTCACGCATCACCGATCGCCATCACAGATCACCGAACCACCGATCACCGATCACCGATCACAGCTCACGGATCGCCGATCACGGATCACGGATCACCCAGGGATCCCGCGAATGACCGCTACGAGGAGTGCCCCCATGTCCGTTCGCCGCAAGGCCGCCGCTGTCGCGGCCGTCGGTATCGCCCCGCTCGCTCTGACCGCCCTGTCCACCGCCCCCGCCGCCGCGCACGGCTCGATGGGCAACCCGGTCAGCCGGGTCTCGCAGTGTCTCGCGGAGGGGGCCGAGAACCCCCAGTCCGCGGCCTGCAAGGCGGCGGTCGCGGCCGGTGGCACCCAGGCGCTCTACGACTGGAACGGCATCCGCATCGGCAACGCCGACGGCCGCCACCAGCAGCTGATCCCGGACGGCAAGCTGTGCAGCGCCAACGACCCCACCTTCAAGGGGATGGACCTGGCCCGCGCCGACTGGCCCGCGACCAGCGTCCAGGCCGGTTCGTTCACCTTCAAGTTCCGGGTGACGGCCCCGCACCAGGGCGCCATGAAGGTGTATCTGACCAAGCCCGGCTTCGACCCGTCCAAGGCGCTCGCCTGGGGCGATCTGGATCTGGCCAACCCGGTCGCGTCGACCGCCACCACCCGCAGCTCGGACGGCGGCTTCTACAACTTCACCGGCACCCTGCCCGAGCGGTCCGGCAAGCACATCCTGTACGCGGTGTGGCAGCGCTCGGACAGCACCGAGGCGTTCTACTCCTGCTCGGACGTCACCTTCGGCGGCGCGAGCGGCGGCACCACCGGGACGTCCGGCGGCGGCAGCACCCCGGCGCCCACCGCCTCGGCGCCCTCCCAGGAGCAGATCGACGCCGGTACCGACAAGTCGACGGTCGAGAACAGCGGGCACGGCGACCACGACCCGAACACCACGACCGACCCGACCCCCGAGGCCGGTTCCGGGTCCGACGCGGGCAACGACCCGAAGGCAGCGGGCGCCCCGGCCCAGCCGGTGGCGGACGGCACCGACGAGGGCGCCAACCTCGCCGAGACCGGCGGTGACAGCACCACCCCGATGATCGCGGTCGGCGGGGCGGCGGCCCTCGCGCTGGGCTCGGCGGCGCTGTTCGCCTCGGTGCGGCGCCGGGCGCGCAACAGCGCCTGATCCGGACACCCCGCGCTCCGGGGCCCGGCCTGCGGCTCAGGCCGGCCGGGCCCCGGACGCACCGCACACCCCGGCGCGTCGGTCTCAACTGAACGCCGACGCGCAGGTGGTGGGTCTGGCCCGCCCGGGATCGAGGGCGTTGGCCACCTCGTGGAAGGCGATCCGGTCGAACAGCCCGATCGCCAGATGCTCGGACAGATCGACCGGGCACAGATCCTGGAGCAGCACGTTCTTCACCCCGGGACCGTCCAGGAAGGCGCTGCGGTACGGGGTGACGACCTGGTCGTACCGGGTGGCGATGACGGTGTAATCCACCCCGGGCACGGTGTCGCCCCCGGCGTTGAGCCTGGTCAGGAAGGGCGAGCCGGCGATCTGGTCGGCGAGCGCCGGGGTGGCGCTGCTGAGCAGGTCCTCGGCGCCGGGGAAGTACGGCAGCAGTTTCGTCAGCCCGGACAGGGTGGTGCCGTGGTTGTCGGGGGCGATGCCGACGAGGGCGTTCACCTCGGCCGCCCCGCCGAGGAACTTGAGGTAGTACCGGGGCATCATGCCGCCCTGCGAGTGCCCCACGACATCGACCTCCCGGGCGCCGGTCGCGGCGAGCACCTTGTCGACGAACGCGTCGAGCTGCTCCGCCGACCTGTCGATCGGGCCGAGCCCGTGGAAGAACGGCACGCCGGGCAGTTGGCCGTAGTCGAGCGAGAAGACGCAGTAGCCGCGCCTGGTCAGATAGGGCGCGAGGCCGAGCCAGTTGTCGACCGCGTTGCCGAAGGTGCCGTGCACCAGGACGACGGGGCGCGGATGCGCGGCGGACGGTGTGCAGGAGTAGTCGTTCCAGCCCGCGCTCGGTGCGGCGGCCTGTGCGGTGGCGGTGGGGACGATGGCCAGCGCGCCGGTCAGCAGCAGCGCCGCCAGCGGTCTGAGCACTCTTCTCCAGGGCAGCATCGGGTGATCTCCTTGCGGCTCAAGGGAGTTGCGATGGCCTTACGCCCTGTGATCCGGATCACGAGGATGCTGTTCACCCGTCAAGTTACGGACCGGTAGTTCAAGGGGGAAGTTACGGTCGAGTAAAACCTCCCGAACACCGGTCAGGGCGACGCCCTTCTTCTCAGGGGCGCTGGGGGTACCCCCTCCGAGGGTGGGGGTACCCCCTCTGGGGGAGAACTGCGCGACCAGCCCCCACCCACCCGCACCCAAAAAGACCGCCCCACACCCCCCTACGCCGCCAAGCTCCCCGCCACCACCGCCCTCTCCCCGAACCTCGCCCGCGCCCGATCCGCGACCGCCTCGATCCGCCGCACCTTCTCGTCCACCGGATCAAAGGTCAGCTGCTGAGCCCCCCGCTCCCGGGCGGCCAGCCCCTCCGCGCGCACCGCCACCCCCCGCACCCGCGCCCGCTGCAACCCCAGCGCCTCGTACATCCGGTACACCTCCCGGACCAGCGCGGCGGAGTGCGCGGTCGGTTCGCGCAGGGTGCGGGTCCGGACGGTCGCGGACCGGTCCGCGTACCGCACGGTGAGGGTGAGCCCCCGGCAGATCTTCTCCAGCGCCCGCAGCCGGCCGCCCACTTCCCCGGCGGCCGAGAGCAGCGCCCGCCGATGCCGGTCGGGGTCCAGCTCGTCCCGGTCGAAGGCGCGCTCGGCGACCAGGGAGGCGGAGACGGCGTTCGGCACCACCCGCCCGCGATCGACCCCGTTCGCCTTCTCGTGCAGCACGCGTCCGGCCTTCGCGCCGATCAGCCGCTGGAGGGTGGACAGCGGCGCGGCGGCGACCGCGCCGAGGGTGTCGAGGCCGTATCCGCACAGGGTGCGGGCGGTCGCGGCGCCCACCCCGGGGAGCGCGCCGACGGGCTGCCCGGCGAGGAACTCCGCGATCCCGTCCGGGTCCCCGGGCACCGCGCGGGTCACCCCCGGCCGGGCCGTCCGCAGCGCGAGCCGGGCGAGCAGGGGGCCGGGCCCGGCGCCGATCACGCAGTCGACGCCGTACCGGGCCAGGGCGCGGACCCGGATCACCGACGCCAATTGCACCGCGTCCCGCCCGAAGTACCGCTCGGCGCCGCGCAGATCGGCCAGCGCCCCGTCGGGCGGCAGCGCCTCGACGACCGGGGTGAACTCCTCCAGCAGGGCGAGCAGCCCCGGAAGGGCACCCTCGGGCGCGGCCACCGCGTCGCCGTCCCTCGGCAGCTGAAAACGTACGCACAGAACGGTCATCCCGCACTCCCCGGACTCTGGTGCCACAACTTCCTCAGCTGTGCGGGGTCCTGCCCCGCCGGACGCAGATCGGCCCATGGATGCAGCTCGTACCCGGTGGGCAGCCGGATCCGGCGCCCCTGAGTGAGATCCCCTTCTCCCTCCCCCGGCTCCGGTTCCGCCAGCCGCGCCGCCACCCGGTCGAGGCCGCCCTCCGCGCGCAGCTCGATCAGCTCGGCGAGGTTCCACGCGGCGGAGCCGACCACGCTGAGGCTGCGCGGGCCGCGCCGCTGCACCACTCCGCGCACCAGCAGCAGCCAGGAGTGGAAGACGGTGTGGGCGCAGGCGTCGTGCGAGTCGTCGAAGAAGGCGAGGTCGACCAGGCCGGTGCCGTCGTCCAGGGTGGAGAAGATGACCCGTTTGCCGGACCGGATCGGCGGGGTCTGGGTGGCCGCCTTGGCGCCCGCGACCAGCACGCTCTCCCCGTGCCGGGCGTCCCGCAGCCGCTTGGCCGACACCACCCCCAGCTCGCGCAGGAACTCCTGGTGGTCGTCCATCAGATGGCGCGAGGTGTCCATGGACAGCACCCCCAGCTCGGCGCTGAGCCGCTCGGCCGGGGAGAGGTCGGGCAGCCCGGCGGAGGCGGTCCGGCGTCCCCCGGACAGGGGAAGCTGTCCGCCGCCCGCGCCGCGCGCGCCCCGGTGCAGCTCGGTCAGATGCAGTTGCAGATCACGCCGGTTGGCGCCGAACGCGTCCAGCGCGCCGACCTGGGCGAGCCGCTGGGCCAGCGGCCGGCTGGGCCGCGCCCGTTCCCAGAAGTCCAGCAGGGAGGCGTACGGCTGTCCGTCCGCGATCCGCGCGGCCTCGGCCTCGCTGATGCCGTGCACATCGCGGAGCGCGAGCCGCAGCCCCCATTCCTTCCCCTCCCCGATCCTTGAATCAGACACCAGTTCGATCTGATGAGCGACCCCCGACCGGTTCACATCAAGCCCCAGCACCCGCACCCCCCTGCGCCGCGCGTCCGCCAGCAGCAGCCGCTTGGGGTACATCCCGGGGTCATGGGCGAGCAGCCCGGCGTAGAAGGCCGCCGGGTGATGGGCCTTCAGCCAGGCCGACTGGTACGTCGGTACGGCGAAGGCGACCGCGTGCGCCTTGCAGAAGCCGTACGACCCGAACGCCGCCACGATCTCCCAGGTGCGCTGAATCGTTTCTGCGTCATAGCCCCGGGCCGCCGCGTGCTGGGCGAACCACACCCGGATCCGTCCCTGCGACTCCGGGTCGGACAGCCCGCGCCGCACCCGGTCCGCCTCGTCGAGCCCGCAGCCGGTCATGATGTGGACGATATGGATGATCTGCTCATGGAAGACGACGACCCCGTACGTCTCCTTCAGCGGCCCCTCCAGATCCGGGTGCGGGTAGCGCACCGGTGCCCGGCCGTGCCGGGCCTCGATGAACGGCCGCACCATGTCCGCGGCGACCGGTCCTGGCCGGAAGAGTGAGATGTCCACGACCAGATCGCCGAAGTCGGCCGGCTGGAGCCGCCCCACCAGATCCCGCTGCCCCGGCGACTCGATCTGGAAGCACCCCAGCGTCTCGGCCGACCGGATCAGCGCGTACGTCGCCGGATCGCCGTCCCGGACCGCGTCCAGGTCGATCCGCTCTCCCGTCGCCCGTGCCACCTCGGCGACCGCGTGGGCCATCGCCGACTGCATCCGCACCCCGAGCACATCGAGTTTGAGCAGCCCGAGGTCGTCCACGTCGTCCTTGTCGAACTGGGCCATCGGAAAGCCCTCGCCGCTGGTCGGCATCACCGGGGTGCGCGAGCGCAGCCCGGCGTCGGAGAGCAGGACCCCGCAAGGGTGCATGGCGATCCCGCGCGGCAGGGCGTCGAGCGCCTCGACCAGATCCCAGAACCGGCCGTAGCGCCGTTCCTCACGGCGTACCTCCGCCGCCAGTTCGCGCAGTTCGGGCAGTTCCGCCAGGGCGGCGCGGGCGTCCCGGGCGCGGATGTGCGGGAAGGACTTGGCGATGCGGTCGATGTCGGCGGGGTCCATGGACAGGGCGGCGCCGACGTCCCGGACCGCGTGCCGTACCCGGTAGGTCTCCGGCATCGCGACCGTCGCGACCCGCTCGGCGCCGAACCGGTCGATGATCCTCCGGTAGACGTCGAGGCGGCGCGCGGACTCCACGTCGATGTCGATGTCCGGCAGCACCTGGCGGCGCTTGGACAGGAACCGCTCCATCAGCAGCCCGTGCTCGACGGGGTCGGCGTGCGCGATGCCGAGCAGATGGTTGACCAGGGAACCGGCGCCGGAGCCGCGGGCGGCGACCCGGACCCCCATCGCCCGTACGTCGTCGACGACCTGGGCCACCGTCAGGAAGTAGGTGGCGAAGCCGTGGTGGTCGATGATGTCCAGTTCGTCGTGCATCCGCTCCCAGTAGGCGCGGCGGTCGGTGTAGCCGCGGCGCACCATGCCCGCCGCCGCCCGGGAGGCGAGCACCCGCCGGGCGTCGCGCCGCCCCGCGCCGACCAGGCCCGGTTCGGGGAAGTGCACACTGTTCATGCCGAGGTCGTCCTCGGGGTCGACCAGGCACTCGGCGGCGGTGGCCCGGGTCTGCTCCAGCAGCCGGTGGGCGGTGTCACGCCGGAACCCGGCCGCCTCCACGATCCGTTCGGCGGCCCGCAGCATGGCGTCGGCGCCCTTGAGCCAGGCCTCACCGGAGTCCAGTTCCTTGGTGGGGTCGACGGGGACGAGGCGGCGGGCCGCGTCCAGCACATCGGCGACCGGGCCCATGCCTCGGTCCGCGTACCGTACGGCGTTGCTGAGCACGGGGCGGACGCGCTGTTCGGCGGCGAAGCCGACGGTGCGGGCGGCGAGCCGGAGGGAGCCGGGGCCGGTGCCCTCGCGGCCGTGCCAGACGGCCTCCAGGCGCAGGGCGTCGCCGTAGACCTCGCGCCAGGGGGCGAGGAGCCGGGCCGCGCGGTCCGGGCGGCCGGCGGCGAGGGCGCGGCCGATGTCCGAGTCGGGGCCGAGCAGCACGGTGAGGCCGTCGGCGTGGTTGCCGGGCCAGGGCAGCAGCGGGGTGTCGGGGTGCTGGTGGGCGGTGGTGATCAGCCGGCACAGATCCGCCCAGCCGGCCGCGCCGTCCCGGGCGAGAAAGGTGACACGCGGGGTCGACTCATCGATGAAGGCACCGCCGCGGACCGGGGTACGGCGCCGGGGGCGACCGAGGGGGTCGGCTCCTTCGGCCATCGCCGGATCGGAACGCCCCGCCGCCGCCGAGCCGGAACGCCCCGCCGCCGAGCCGGAACGCCCCGCCGCCGGGCCGGAACGCTCTGCCGCCGAGCCGGGTCGCCCCACCCCCGAACCCGACCGCCCCGCACCCGAATCCGATCGGCCCCCCGCACCCGCACTCGCCCCCGCCCCCGCCCCCGGTCGCCGCGCCGCCGGATCAGGGGCTTCCACCGCCAGATCGGCGCCGAACAGGGGCCGTACCCCTTCCTTCGCGCACGCCTTGGCGAACCGCACGGCCCCGGCGACGGTGTCGCGGTCGGTGAGCGCGAGGGCGTCCATGCCCCGTTCGGCGGCGCGCTCGGCCAGCCGCTCCGGGTGCGAGGCGCCGTGGCGCAGGGAGAACCCGGAGACGGTGTGCAGATGCGTGAAGCCCGGCACCCGCACCTCCCGCACTGGTGGGCCGGCTCCGCTTCGAGCCCGCCCTGTCGAACATCAGTTCCCACAACTTCCATCGCCCACCATACCCCCATCCCCGCTCATCTTCGAACGCTAGTACGACATCCGTTCGGCCGCCTCCCACCTGCGCAAACGCCCCCGGCCCCGGACCGTGAGGACATGACACAGGGCATGCCACCGACCGCCGGACCCCCGCCCCGGCACGGGTTCCTCGCCGAGGTGAGGGACGCCGTCACCCCCCGGGCCACCCTGCTGGTGATCGGCGTGGTCGCGCTCCAGCTGCTGTTCATCGCCTCCTATGTGGGCGCGCTGCACGACCCGAAACCCCGGGACGTGCCCTTCGGGGTGGTCGCCCCCGCCGCCGCGGCCGGACCGGCGGTGACCCGGCTGGCGGAACTGCCCGGCTCCCCGCTGGACCCGCGCCCGGTGCCCGACGAGGCGACCGCCCGCGACCAGATCCTGAACCGGACGATCGACGGCGCCCTGATCACGGACCCGGCCCGCGCCACCGACACCCTCCTGGTCGCCTCCGGTGGCGGCACCGCCCTCGCCACCACCCTGGAACGCCTGGTCGGCGCGGTGGACGAGACCCGGGGGCGCGCGGTGCGGACCGTCGACGTGGCCCCGGCCTCACCGCAGGACTTCAATGGACTGTCGTCCTTCTATCTGGTGGTCGGCTGGTGTGTCGGCGGCTATCTGTGCGCCTCGATCCTGGCGATCAGCACCGGGGCCCGGCCCGCCGATCCGCGCCGCGCGGTGATCCGGCTGGGGGCGATGGCGCTGGTGGCGATCGTCGGCGGGCTGGGCGGCGCGATCGTCGTCGGGCCGGTCCTGGACGCCCTGCCCGGCCCGGTGGCGGCGCTGTGGGGGCTCGGCGCGCTGATCACCTTCGCGGTCGGCGCGGCCACCCTCGCCCTCCAGGGGATCTTCGGGATCGTCGGGATCGGGCTGGCGATCCTGCTGGTGGTGATCGCGGGCAACCCCAGCGCGGGCGGCGCCTTCCCCTACCCGATGCTGCCCCCGTTCTGGCAGGCCATCGGCCCCGCGCTGCCGCCGGGCGCGGGCACCTGGGCGGCCCGCTCGATCGCCTACTTCCACGGCAACGCCCTCACCTCCGCCCTGCTGGTGCTCTCCGCCTGGGCCCTGGGCGGCATCCTGCTGACCCTGCTGGCAGCGGGGCTGCACCGCAGACAGCGACTGACGGAGGCGGCGACGGCACGGCCGGGCTGAGGGCGTCCACCGCGTTGGTACCCCGGCTTCAGCACCACCCCCACGAACCTCGCCCCGCCTCACCCCACTCCCACTCCCACCTCCACCCACCGCGCCCCGATCTCCCCCAGCCGCTCCCCCGCGTAGACGGGGTCGATCAGGGTCTCCGGGGTGTAGAGCCCCGGCGCCGCCGGCCCGTCCCCGCGCAGTCCGAGCAGCCGCTCGACGCCGAGGGCCAGACCGAGCGCGGTCAGCGGGCGCTGCCCCTCGGGATGGACCAGGGCGCGGGTGACCCGCCGGGGTGCGCCGTCCGTCCCCGTCCCGCGCAGGTCGATCCGCATCTCGACGGAGGGACCGGCCCCCCGGCGGCTCCCCTCGGACTCCCCGACCGCGAAGGCGAAACGGACATCCCGCGCACCGGTGGCCAGGGCGAGGCTCGGCACATCGAGGACCGGCGTACTGCGGCCGATGAGCACCCGGCCGTCGAGGGTGGGCACCTCCACATCCGCCTCCGGGCCGTCGACCCAGATGAACCGGCCGTCCCGGCGCTCCAGCCCCGCCGAGGTCACCGTGGACCAGCGCTCCAGATCCGCGACGCCCGCGGGCCCGCCGGTGTCCGACCCGTCCAGCACCGCGGCGATCCGGACGGCGTCCACCCGCCCGAACTCCCGGGCCAGGTCCAGCACCGCGAGCGACAGCACCCCCGCGCACCACTGGCTGGCCAGCAGCAGCGGCACCGGCCGCTGGAGCCCCGCCACCACCTCCACCCCGATGTCCGGCAGCGAACTGGAGAGACTGACGTACGGCACCCCGAGCCGCCGCGCGTACTCCAGCCCGTTCAGCCGGTCGTCCCAGAGCGTGGCCACCACCGCCCCGTACTCCGGCCCGGCCGGCAGGCCCAGATCGTCCCGCCCCAGATCGACGGTCACGGCCGTCGCCGCGCCGAGTTCCCCGACCACCCGCCGGGCCCGGCCGAGGTCCCGCCCGGCGACGGTCAGCGGCAGCTCCGGATACCAGTGCCGCAGCAGCCGCGCGGTCCCCGAGCCCGCCTGCCCCGAACCACCCAGGATCAGTACCGGTCGCCCATGCCTCATGCCCTGTCCCTCATTCCCGACTCGCCCTGCCGATCCACAAGCTACAAACCGTAGCCTACATTTTGTAACCTACGATATGTAACCTAAACTCGGCAACCAGGCACCGCACCACAGAGACCACAGAGACCACAGAGACCACAGCGAGAAACGGGTCAGCGCCATGGCGACCACCCCCACCCGGCTGTCCAAGCAGGCCCGGCGGGAGCAACTGCTCGACACCGCCGCGGCACTGGTCCGCGCCCAGGGCACCGACGGACTGACCCTGGTCACCCTCGCGGAGGCGGCCGGGGTGAGCCGCCCGATCGTCTACGACCACTTCGGCACCCGGCCCGGTCTGCTGCTCGCCCTCTACCGGCGGCTCGACGAACGCCATCGCACGGCCACCGCACAGGCGCTGCGGGACACCGCCCCCACCGAGGACGCCGTCGCCCGGGTGATCAGCACCGCGTACTTCGGCTGCGCCCGGGACATGCCGGAGGTCACCGCCGTCTCCGCCGCCCTGAAGGGCAACCCGGAGATGGAGACGACCCGGTCCGAGCTGACGGACGGTTACACGGCCCTGATGGCCGACGCCCTCGCCCCCTACTCCGGTCTGTCCCGCGCCGCCCTGCGGCTGCGCTGCGCCGCGCTGCTGGGGGCGGCGGAGGCCCTCGCCGGTGAACTGACCCGGGGCCGGGCGACGGAGGCGGCGGCGATCGAGGTGCTGACCGGGCTGATCCTGAACGGGCCGGGCCCGCCCACGGGCCTGAGAGCCTGACGTCGGAGAACACGGAGGCCCCGCCCCGGGCACCGCACACGAACGAACGAGCCCCCGCACATCACCGGATGCGCGGGGGCTCGCTGGGAGACCGTTCCGTCAACGGGGTGCGGCGGAGCGCCTAGTACACGCTCACGCCGTACGCGCTGAGCGCCTCGGTGACCGGCTGGTAGAACGTCGTCCCGCCGCTGGTGCAGTTGCCGCTGCCGCCGGAGGTCAGACCGTAGGCGGTGCCGTTGCTGCCGTAGAGCGAGCCGCCGGAGTCGCCGGGCTCGGCGCAGACATTGGTCTGGATCATCCCGTAGACGATGTCGCCGCCACCGTAGTTGACGGTCGCGTTGAGGGCGGTGACCGTCCCGGTGTGCGTACCGGTCGTGGAGCCGTCGCGGATGACGGCGGTGCCCACGCCCGGGGTGGCGGCCCGGGTGATGTCCACACCGTTCGCGGTACCGGGCCGGGCGACGGACCCGGAGTACTGGACGATGCCGTAGTCGTTGACCGGGAAGCTGGAGCCGGTGGTGGAGCCGATGACCGCGGTACGGGCGGAGTTGGAGTACCAGGTGGTCGCGCCGTCGGTGCAGTGACCGGCGGTCAGGAAGTACTGGGTACCGCTGCTGTTCTGGACGTTGAAGCCCAGTGAACAGCGCCAACTGGTCGCATAGATGGCGTCGCCGCCCTGGATCAGCTTGTTGAACGTGCCCGGGGTGCGCTTGACGGTCAGGGCGTCGGCGTTGGCCCCGGCCTGCTGCCTGATCTCGGCCAGCTCCGCCGCGGACACGGTCGAGTCGACCGTGAGCAGCACCCGGTTGGTCTTGCTGTCGACGGCCCAGGCGGTGCCCGGGACATCGGCCTTGAGCACCGCGTCACCGGCGCTCCTGAGCTGGTTGGCACTGAACGGGGTGACGTCCGACGCGTTCGCGCTGGGGATCGCGATCGCGGCCGCGGCCACGAGTCCGGTGGTGACGGCGATCAGCCGGGTCCGTCTCGTGATTCCGCTTTGGGGGGTGGTGCGCTTGATCCTCACTTTTCGTTCCTCCACAGGGGAAGTCGGGGGCCCTCTCGTGGGGTCGGGGCCCGTGAGGCGCAGTCGGGGGCAGGGGAGACCGGATTCCGGTTATGCCGTGACCCTGACAAGCGCTGAGGGGGAGTATTCGGGGGCACGGCCGATCGGCGCAAGGGTGCCTTTCGGCCGCGCGCCCCGGAGAGGTCCGGGGCGGCGACGGCCGTTACCTGTGGATTCCCGGTGTCGTCGGGTGGTGCCCCGTCACCGGTCGGCCATGTTCCGCTTCCGGGGACGGTCCTGTGCCGTCAGCCGGCGACGTTCCGCTCGCCCGCCGCGACCGCCACGTCCAGCCGGTTCCCGGGGGGCGGGAAGGGGCAGAGGAAGTGATCGGCGAAGGCGCAGGGCGGGAGCAGGGCCCGGTTGAAATCGACGGTCGTACGCCCCTCGGCGTCCGGCGCGGCGGGCCGCAGGAACCGGAACCGATAACTGCCGTTCCCGCTGGTGGCGTCGGCGAACACGGCCCACAGCGAGCCATCGCCCTCCACCGACACCTGAAGGGTCAGTTCCCGCCCGTCCAGGACGAACGCCAGTTCTCCGCCCAACCCCAGCCCGCGTTCCCGGCCGTCCACATTGGCGACCCGGACGGTGCGCCGGGCGTCGTACGGGGTGAACCGGCCCGGCACCGACCAGCGGGGTTCATAGGGGGTGGCGTCGATGCCCCCGAAGTCGCGGCGTGCGGTGGTGGCGGGGTCGAAGTCGCGCACGCCCCAGCTGCCCTCGCGCTCCAACACCACCAGCCTGCGCGCCCCGTGCGCCACCCGGGCGGCCCCCGCCGGACCCTGATCGACGGCCAGCCGGACCCGGCCGGTGAAGGGCTCCCCGTCCAGGGTCAGCGCGTCGTCCGCGGCGGCGGTGAGGACCACCGCGTCGCCGTCGGCGGTCCACACCCCGGGAGTGGCCGGAATTCGACCGTCCGGATAGTCCTCCAGCCAGTGGGTGCCGGTCAGCGCGAGCGGTCCGTAGGGCGCGGAGACCGACTCCAGGCGCCCCTCGTGCCACCGCTTCCACGCATCGGTTGCGTCCGTCATGTACCTAACCCTTCCTTACCGGGGCACTCCGCCCCAGGTGGGAGCGCCGTGTCGCACCCCCGTATTCCATCCGCAGCACACCGCGCCCGCGCAGCAGCGGGATCACCCGGTCCACGAACGCGTCGAGTCCGTCCGGGACTCCGCGCGGCGCGAGCAGCAGTCCATCGGCGCCTTCCCGCCGTACCGGGGCGCCGAGGATCCGGTCGGCGACCTCCTCGGGCGGCCCGTCGACCCCGACCGGCCCCAGCATCCGCAGATCGGCGGACGCCCACCCCGGGTCCCCCCGCCCCACGGCGACGACCGGCCACCCGGGCCACCCGGGCTCCCCCGACGCACCCGATGCGCCTGACCTGCCCGGCGCACCCGACCCGCCCGGCGCACCCGGCGCACCCGGCGCACCCGATCCACCCGGCGCACCTGGCTCCCCCGTCCCGCCCAGCCGCCCGGCCCGTCCCCCGCTCAGCCGGTCCAGTCCCGCCACCCGCCGGGCCGGTCCGGGTCCGCCGCCCCGCCGCACCCCGGCGACCAGCCCGATCCGTTCGGTGACGGCGGCCAGCGCGCTCAGCACGGTGACCGGGTCGGCGGCCGGACCCGCCCCGTCCGCGAGCACGAAGTCGAGCAGCCCCCGCTCGGCGGTCCGCGCCAGCCGCTCCACCACCGGGTAGGTGATCCCGGGCGCGTCCAGCGGCAGCCGCACCCCCAGCCGCAGCCACCCGTCCGTCGTCATGCCGCACCCTCGGCCGGCGCGCCGAACCGCCGCGCCCCCACCCCGAGATGCTCGCGCAGGGTGCTGCCGGGATAGAACGTGCGGAACAGCCCCCGGTGCTGCAACAGCCCCACCGTCCCGTTGACCAGCCGCTCCAGATCCCGGCGCGGCTCGACCGGGGTGAGATGGAAGCCGTCCACCGCCCCGCCCGAGTGCCAGCCGGTGATCAGCTCGGCCAGATCGACCGGCCCACCCCGGTACAGGGGACCGCTCGGGGTGAAGCGCGGCCCGCCGCCGCCATGGCCGGGCTCGGCGGCCCGCTCCCCGTCCCCCAGGTCGACCAGCAGCGCCGCCAGCACCCGGACACCGGCCGGGTCGCGCCCGGCGGCGGCGGCCTCCCGGCGCACCTCGGCCCGTGCCGCCGCCGCCTGTTCGGGGCCGCCGGCGCCGACCAGCACCACATCGGCCCACTGCCCGGCCCGCCCGGCCGCCGCGTCGGCCACCCGCACCACGTCCCCGGCCGCCCCCGGCCCCTCGGTACACGCCCCGGCCCGGCCCCCGCTGATCCAGTCGAGCGTGCCGAGCGCCGCCGCGGCGTCCGGCCCGGCGGTCCGGGCGACCAGCCCGATCCGGCTGGTGACGGGGACCGCGTGGGCGAGGGTCCCGGGCGCGTCCAGCGCGCCGCGGCCGTCGTCCAGCGTCACGAAGTCCAGCCCGCCGCGCTCGGCCAGCCGGATCAGCTCGATCACCGGCCCGGCGTCGCCCGCCGCCCGGGAATCGACGGCGGCAGCGAGATGCGGCAAACCGCGGCCGTACGAGGAGGTCATCGAGGTAAGCCCTTCGCAGAGGTCGGGAGGGTGAGGGGCGGGAACAGGGACGGGGACTGGTACCGGGACACGGACACGGACACGGACACGGACACGGACAGGAACCGTTCAGGCGACCGCGGATGCGCTCCGGGCCGCGAGGAATCTGAGGACCGCCCGCGCGGTGGCGTCGTTCTGCCGGAACGCCGGGCCGCCGGTGCGCGGCCGGGTGAACGCCCCGGCGCCCCTGCCGTCGGTGGGCGGGCCGAGCGCGAACCGCCGGGGGTGCGGGGTCCCGGCCCGGTCCAGCACCCGTCCGTCGGCCGGGTCCACCGCGAGCAGCCCGTCCGGCGTGGACGCGGCCCCGTCGGCGTGCAGTTCGCGCAGCAGGGTGTCGCGGGCGCGGTCCAGGGTGGGTTCCGGCAGCCGCGCCTCGACCAGCGCCCGTGCCTGAACGCTCCACCCCGGCACGGTCGGGCTGGACGCCCGGAACACCCCGCCCTCGGCGGCAACCTCCATATCGGCGCCGACGAACCGCACCACCCCGGCCCGGGAGAGCGCCTGGAGCTGCCGCAGCCGGGGGCCGGGCGGACCGGACGCCAGATAGCTGAAGAACCCGTGCCACCAGGACCCGATGTCCCCGAGCCGGATCAGTTGCCCGTACACCGACAGCAGGGCGAGGAAGACGGCCAGGTCGGGACTGTGCGCGGGGTCATGACGCCGGTTCAGATCCCGCTCGACATACTCCCGCAGCGCCTGCTGGGCCTCCTCGTGGGAGCCGTGGCGCACCCCGGTCAGCGGTCGGTCGAGCCGGGCGAGATCGAGCCGGTCGGCCGGGTCGGGCACGGCGGCCTCGGCGAGCGCGGCCCGCTCGGCGGCGTCCCCGGCGGCGTACTTTTCCTCGAAGACGGTCCAGTCCATGCCGGTGCGCCCGGGGTGGGCGTGGAAGAGCCGGTGGTAGTGGGCGAAGCCGAGTTCCTTGACCACCAGCGGCCAGACGTCCCGGCGGAAGTCGACGCCGTCCGGCCGGGCGAGCAGCGCGTCGATCTCGGCGGGCCCGAGGAACCTCGGCAGCGGCGGACGCTCCCCGTCGAAGCCGTACCCGATCTTCGCGTGGTACGGCACTCCGCGCCGCGACCCGGCGTACAGCACCGGCTCCCGGCCCGAGGGCACATAGGTGTCGCCGTCGTACCGCCCGCCGCGCCCCTCGGTGAGCAGCACCATCAGATCGACGAAGGCCAGCCCCAGCCCGCGCACCACCACCGGTTCCCCGGCCGGGAGGACGTCGAGGTCGCTGTCGGCGGTGAACTCGGGCGGCAGATGGATCAGCCCGTGCTCGCGCGCGTACGCGGCCAGTTCGCGCTGCTCGGGGTCGAGTTCGGCGTCGAGATGGCCGAGGGTGAGCACCACCAGGTCGGCGAGGAGCGGGCGCGGCCGGTCCGCCAGCCAGACTCGCTGGCGTCCCTCGCGCGGTCCGCTGACCCGGACCGCCCGGGTGGCGTGGTGGTGGACGGTGACGCCGGGCGGCAGCGCGGCCACCGCCTGCTCGTGCACCCAGCGCAGATAGGCGCCCTGGAGCCGGCGGCCGGCGAAGGCGGACCCGTCGACACCGGCCCATTCGTGCAGGGTGGGCCCGGTCCGGACCGGTCCCTCCATGGTCACGGTGTCATCGGTGAACATGGTGACGTCCTCGGCGTGCGAGTTCATCCAGAGCAGCGGCGACTGGCCCTCGCGCCAGATCCGCCCGGCGCCCGGTGGATGCGGGTCGACGAGATGGATGTCGAGGCCCGTACCGGCGTACAGCTCGGGTGCGTTCGCGGCGATCCGCTCGATGACCCCGGTCCCCCGCGGCCCGGCGCCGACGATCACCAGGGAGCCCCTCATCGGACGGACCCGGAGAGCGGGAGGGCGACGAGGAAGGGGCGGGGCGCGCGGGGGGCGCGGGCGGGGTGGGAGGCGCGGGAGGATCTGAAGGCCCTGGAAGGCATGCGAAGGCTCCATGACACGACGGTTCGAGAACGCCGGGAACTCGAACACCGGTGATGCCTTCACACGGGCGCCGACGGGCGGCGCGGCACGGCCGAGCCCCTCAGCAGGGCCGTGGTGCGATGAGAGTACGGGCCGGTTCGCGGGCCCTGTCAAGGCTGTCCGAACTGTGAGCAGCGCGGCGGGAGCCGGTTGACGCGGAACCGGATGCCTGTTCCACTTGCCCCATGCATCCGCAGCAGTGGCTGGTCACCCGCTCCCACATCGACCTCGGTCGAGTGTGGTCCTGTTCCTGTTGAGCTGACCCCTGCTGCACGGCCCGCGTCCGCCCGCTGAGCGGACGCCCTCGTGTCTCCCGCCCGCCGCCCGAACCGTCCGGCGGGGACGCGCACCCCTTCGCCTTCACACGCGCCCCTCGCGTCAGCGTTCGCCTTTCCTCAGCGTGGCTCAGCGGTGACTCAACGGTTGAGCCTTCTCGCCAGCGGCGGCTCAGCAGTCGCAGCCCTGTCATCAGCGGTCGCTCAGCAGCCGCAGCCGCTCCTCTGACAGTGGCTCAGCAGTCGCTGCCGTTCCGCCGGCGGTGGCTCAGCAGCCGAAGCCGTTCCTCCGGCGATAGCTCAGCAGTTACAACCCCCGCACCCATCACAGCAACACCCGTCACAGCAACTGCCGCACTCGCAGCAGCCACCGCAGTCACAGCCGTCGCAGCCGCCCTGCTTGCGCTCGCCGGTCCACGGGTCCTCGTACTCCCCGCAGCAGAGCTGGCAGGTGCAGCCCAGGGCGAGGAACACCGCGCAGCCCTCGATCAGTCCGCGTCTGCGGCGTGGCGGCTCGGGCGGCTGCGGGGTGCCGGGCGAGTCGGGCGGCGCGTAGGGGCCGGTGCCGTGAGCGCCATGGCTGCCGTGGGCGGCGTGTGTGGCGCAGGACGCCGTACCGAAGGCGCGGTCGACGGAGGCGGGGAGTTCATGGACGAGCAGCCGGTGGGCGAGCCGTCCCTCCTCGAACTCGACCTCCCCGAGCGCCAGCCGGATGCCGTGCACGGCGTCGTCGGCGAGGCGGCGGGCCTCGGTGAGCGGGGTGCCGGTGGCGGTGAGCGGGTTCCAGGCACCGGCCTCGGCGTCCGCGTCCCGGTCCTCGACGGCGTCCAGCAGATGGGCGAGGCGCCCGAAGAGCCGCCCGGCCTCGGCGAGGGGTGCGGCGTTGCCGGGGCGCGCGGCGAGGATCGCGGTGTGCGCGAAGGCGGCGGCGGTGGCCGACTCGGTGGGCTCGGTGACGGTGAGCAGCGGGGTGCCGGGTCCGGCGAGGGCCTCGATGCCGAGCTGCCGGTCGACGGCGTCGACCAGGACATCGGTGTCGAAGCCGACGGCCGAGCCACCGCGGGCCCCGGCCCGCCCCCAGCTGTCGGCGACCCGGCGGGCGGCCAGCGCGACCGGACGCCGGGCCAGCAGCCCGTCCCCGTCGGCGACATGGTCGCGCACCTTGGCGGAGGCCAGCACCAGCGACACCGCCGCCGCGAGCCGGGCGCCCTCGCCCTTGGCGACGGAGGCGGTGCGCATCCCGCGCAGCGGACAGGGCCCGGCGGTCCGCCGCCAGGCGCCCGTCTCCCGTACCGCCCCGGCGAGCTGAGCCTCCGTCAGAACGGAGATCAGCAGCCCATCGTAATTGGTGACAACCCGGGCGAACTGCCCGTGATCCTTGCGCAAGGCGAGGCACAGCCCGCACAAATGCGCCATCCACTGTGTGGTGAGCCGCTCCCCGAGCCGATGACGGCAGGGCTTGACGATCCCGAACATGGTGCTCCCCCGTGCTCCCCCGCGCTGCGCGCGATCTTGACGCCCCGTCGAACAGGCGCCCCCGCACCGCATGGTATCGGCCGACCGGCCGCCCGCACCCTTCGATCTCGTTCACCCGTACGACCCCGTCCATCACCCGTACGCCCCGAAGAGTCATATTTCACTCACAGTCAGCAGCCATGAGGGTCAGGACCCTTGGGAAGCCTTGGGGCACACGGGCTCTCGACGGATCGGCTGTGCACCAGTACCGTCACAAACCCCCCGCGCGGCGTCTATCCACTTGGCGCGTCACACGCATCATGGATGACCATAGGGATGCGGAACGCAGAACAGACCGCAGTGAGAGGAGGCGTCCATGGGATCGGTGCGCAAGGCGAGTGCGTGGCTCGGCCTCGTCGACGACAGCGAAGACGAGCGCTACTACGACGACGACAGCTACGAGAGGAACGAGCCCGGGGACGCCTGGGTCACGGACCCCCGGGTCAAGGTCGCCACGGACTCCGCGCAGGAGAAGGGCCGCCGGATCGCCACGGTCACCCCGGACAGCTTCCGGGACGCCCGCGCGATCGGCGAGCTGTTCCGGGACGGGGTCCCGGTCATCGTGAATCTGACGGCGATGGAGGCCGGCGACGCCAAGCGCGTGGTCGACTTCGCGGCGGGCCTGATCTTCGGGCTGCGCGGCTCCATCGAGCGGGTGTCGAACCGGGTGTTCCTGCTCACCCCGGCCGACACGGAGATCGTCACCGGTGAGCCGGCCGCGCATCGCTCGGACGGTTTCTTCAACCAGAGCTGAGGCGGGGCCGCTCACCCGGCCCTGCCCACGCTCGCCCCGCCGGCGCCGGCCCCCGCGCCCCCGTCACCCGGTCAGCGGAAGGCGTCCAGCCCGGTGAGGGCCTTGCCCAGCACGAGCTGGTGCATCTCGACCGTGCCCTCGTAGGTGAGCACCGACTCCAGATTGCTCGCGTGCCGCATCACCGGATACTCCAGCGAGATCCCGTTGGCACCGAGGATCGTCCGCGCGGTACGGCAGATCTCGATCGCCTCGCGCACATTGTTCAGCTTGCCGAAACTGACCTGCTCCGGCCGCAGCCGCCCGGCGTCCATCCGCCGCCCCAGATGGTGGGCGAGCAGAATCCCCTTGTGCAGTTCGACCGCCATGTCGGCGAGCTTGGCCTGCGTCAGCTGGAACCCGCCGATGGGCCGCCCGAACTGCTCCCGCGTCTTGGCGTACTCGACGGCCGCCTCGAAGCAGCTGCGCGCCGCGCCCATCGCCCCCCACACGATCCCGTACCGGGCGTGCGACAGACAGCTGAGCGGTCCACGCAGCCCGATCGCCTCCGGCAGTACGGCGTCGGCGGGCAGCCGCACCTCGTCGAGCACCAGCTCGCTGGTGACGCTGGCGCGCAGCGACCACTTGTGCCGGATCTCCGGCGCGGCGAACCCGGGCAGGCCGGTCGGCACGACGAACCCCCGGATCCCCTCCTCGGTCTGCGCCCACACCACCGCGACCCCGGCGACCGACCCATTGGTGATCCACATCTTCCGCCCGGTGAGCACCCAGTCGGACCCGTCCCGCTGCGCGTACGTCCGCATCGACGCGGGATCCGACCCGTGATCGGGCTCGGTCAGCCCGAAGCACCCGATGACCTCACCGGACGCCATCCGCGGCAGCCACTCCTCGCGCTGCTCCTCACTCCCGAACCGGTGGATCGCGTACATCGCGAGGGACCCCTGCACCGACACCAGCGAACGGATCCCGGAGTCTCCCGCCTCCAGCTCCAGACAGGCCAGCCCGTACTGCACGGCACTGGCCCCCGCGCACCCGTACCCCTCCAGCGACATCCCGAGCGCCCCGAGCGCCCCCAGCTCCCGCGCCAGCTCCCGGACCCCGGGCAGCTCCCCCTTCTCGAACCACTCCGCCACCGACGGCCCGACCCGCTCCCCCACCCACCGCCGCACGGAGTCCCGCACGGCAAGGTCCTCGGGCGCCAGCAGCTCATCGATCCCGAGGGGATCCCGGGGATCGAACCGCACGCGCGGGGAGGACGGGGAGGAGGAAGAAGTAGAGGACGGGGACGGGGGCTTCACGGACATGGCGAACCTCCAGAGCACCAAAAACTAGCACCGCTAGGAACGCCCCTGACGCTACGGCCACGCGCTCGCCTTATCCAGCGCTGAAACGGCGGCGAATCGGAGGCGGGGTTCTTGAGCCGGGGGAAGCAAGCCGGGCCGAGGGCGAGCGGCCTCGGCCGACCCGCGCATCCCCACGGCGCAGCCGCCGCCGATGGCGATCCGCCCCCACGGGAGAGTTCAGCTTCTCAACAGGGGGTCGCGGGCCGGCGGGTGGGTGACCTCTCTCGGCGCCGGGACCTCCACCACTCCCGCCTCGCACTGCACGAGCCGCGGCAACCGCAGCGCCATCACCGCCCCCAGCAGCAACAGCCCCGCGCTGACCAGCAGCGTCATATGCAGCCCGTGCACAAAGGAATCCCGCGCCGCCCGCCGCAGGACCCCTCCGGCGGACCCCCCGATCCGCCCGGCCACCTCGTACGCCTCGCCCAGCGAATGCCCCGCCGAGGCCGACGCCGACGCCGGTACCCCGGGCACCGCCTTCAGCCCGGGGGCATAGGCCGCGTTCATCACACTGCCGAGCAGCGCGATGCCCAGCCCGGCACCGAGCTGGTAGGAGGTCTCGCCGATCGCCGCCGCGCCCCCGGCCTGCTCCTGGGGAGCCTCCGCGAGCATCGACTCATAGGCCCCGAAGAGCGTCGTCTCCAGTCCGAACCCGAGCAGCACGAACCCGCTCAGCAGCAGCGGAGCGTTGTCGTCGCGGCCCATCGCGGTCAGCAGCACCACCGCGAACGCGGTGAGGCAGAACCCGGCGCACACCATCCGCCGGGGCCCGAACCGCCGCAGCAGCCGCGCCCCGAACAGCCCGGCGGCCATCGCGGCGATGGTCAGCGGCAGCAGCCGCAGCCCGGTCTCCAGCGGGGACAGCCCCAGCACCAGTTGCAGATACTGCGCCGCGATCAGTTCGAGCCCGACCAGCGCGAGCATCGCCAGCACGATGCACCCGACGGACGTACTGAACGCCGGACGGGAGAACAGCCGCAGATCCACCAGCGGATGCCGGCGCCGCCGCTGCCGTCGGACGAAGAGGACCAGCAGCGCCGTGCCCACGGCCAGCGGGACCACGGTGTACGCGCTGAGCGCCTGCTCACCGGCGCCGAGCCGTTTGACGCCGAGCACCACCCCGAACAGACCGCCCGCGGCCATCAGCGCGCCGGCCACGTCCCAGGGCCCGTCGCCCCCGCCGAGTGGACTCGGGCAGCAGCAGCCGTCCCACCGGCAGGCTGATCAGCATCAGCGGGATATTGACCAGGAAGACCGAGCCCCACCAGAAGTGCTCCAGCAGAAACCCGCCGAGCAGCGGTCCGAGGGCCGCGCCGACCGCGGCGACCGCGCTCCAGATGCCGATGGCGACGGCCCGTTCCCGGCGGTCGGGGAAGACCTGCCGCAGGATCGACAGCGTGGCCGGCATGATCATCGCGCCACCGACCCCGAGCAGCGCCCGCGCCACGATCAGCAGCTGCGCGCTGTCGGCGAACGCCGCCAGGGCGGAGGCGACGCCGAAGAGGGCGTAGCCGAGGAGCAGGATCCGTCTGCGGCCGACCCGGTCGCCGAGCGTGCCGAAGAGGATCAGCAGCGCCGCGCAGACCAGCGGGTAGGTGTCGACGATCCAGAGCAGCTCGGTCGCGCCGGGGCGGAGGTCCTCGGTGACGGCGGGCACCGCGACATGCAGCACGGTGGCGTCGACCGCGACCAGCAGCAGGCTGGTGCAGAGGACCACGAGGACGACCCAGCGGCTGGCACCGGCCCCGGCCGCCCGACGGCGCAGCAGAGCGGCGGCCGTGGTCGTCCCGGACATGTACGTACCTCCCAGATGTTCCCTCGCCGTGGGCGGGATCGCGGGGGTCGGGAAAGGGGGGACTCCTTGGTGACCCGGCCGGAGAGGAGCGGTGTCTCCGGCCCGCGCGGCGGACGGCGAGTGACACGTCAGCGTACGCGAGTTCCCCCGGGGGACGGGTGTCGGACCCCGCCTTCTCCCGGCAGGGCATGTGGCGTGCGCCACGTGGGCGTCGGGGCAGGTCGGCCACTCCCCGCACAGCGCCATGACCCCTCGGGCGACGACCGCCCCGGGGCGCCGTGCGCCGACACCCGGTGATCGCCCGGATAACTCCGCACGATCCCCCGGTGAACGCATTCACACGCCCGGCGGAACACCTCCTATGGAGTAACCAAATGAATTCGAAGGAGACCCGCCCCGGGGATTCCGGATTCCCGTGAAATTAGGCCGCCTTGAGAGCAATCCCACATCACATCGTCATCACAAAGGCGTAGCCTGTACGGGGTTCTCAGCTCACTCCCTGTAACGTCGATTGCGTGCGTACCGAATCAAAGCCGACCCGGCTGGACCGGATGTTCGCCCGACTGGATCGTGAGCCGGCGCGGCCCGGCCTCGACGTGCCCCGGATGACGCGGCACCGGGTGGTGCTCTTCGGCGCGACGCTCACCTTCTACATCACGATCGTGCTGGCGGTCGCGACCACCTCGTGGCTGGTCCGGCTGGACTGGCAGGCGATGCTCTTCCGCCCGTACCAGCAGTGGCCGGAGGTGCACGCGTTCCTGGACTACTGGGTGGTCCTGGGCCAGCGCGGCCCGACGGCCGTGATGGTCACCGCCTGGCTGGGCTGGCGCTGCTGGCGGCAGCACACCCTGCGCCCGCTGCTGGCGTTCGGCGCGGCGCTGCTGCTGCTCAACATCACGGTGGGCGCGGTGAAGTACGGCCTGGGCCGCTCGGGTCCGCACTACGCGACCGAGGTCGGCTCCAACGAGATGTGGCACTGGTTCCAGGCCGGCAGTGACATATTTCCCTCGGGTCACACCGCCAACGCCGTGGTGACCTGGGGCATCCTCGCCTATCTGGCGTCCACCCCGGCCGCCCGCCGCTATCTGTCGGCGCTGTCCGCCATCATGTCCCTGTCCGTGGGTCTGACCACGGTGTATCTGGGCACCCACTGGCTGAGCGATGTCCTGCTGGGCTGGGCCGCCGGGCTGCTGGTGCTGCTGGCGCTGCCCTGGCTGGAGCCGCTGATCGGCCAGGCCGAGGCATGGCTGCTGGCCCAGCGCGACCGGGTGTACGTCCCGCGCGCCCGGCGCGTACCGGCGCCCCCGGCCCCCGCGCTGCCGGCCGTCCCGGTGGCCGCCTTCCAGCCCCACCCGGCCCCGCCCGGCACCGCCGACCCCGGTCCGCTGCACGAACCCGCGGCCTGCGAGCCGGCCTCCTCACCGCGCGGCGGCGGCGCCCGCACGCCGGCCCGGCTGGCCCCGGGCCCGCACCCGGTCCGCCCCGAGCGCACCCCCGTCACCCCGGTCGGCGCCCGCCGCCCACCGCACCCCGACCGCCCCGCGCGCGGCGGCCCGGCGACGACGACCCGCCCCCTGACGGCGAACGGCCAGCGCGACACCTGACCGGGACCGGGCCGCCCCGGCCCCTCCGGCCCGCTACCCCTTCCAGGCCCGCTTCACCCGCCCGCCCTCGACCTCGAAGTTCAGCCGCCCCTGGCGGTACTCCATGGTGATCATCGCGCCCGGCGGCAGCGCCCGGACGGTGGTCCAGCCCCGTTCCCGCGCCCGCCGCTCGGCGGCCTCGGCGCCGAGGCCGACATAGGGGCCGGTGGGGTCATCGGGGTCCGTGGGGGGTGTCGGTATACGTGGCATGCCGCCACGCTAGGCGCTCGGCGCCGCGGGCGGAAGCGGGGGCGGACACCGAGGGTCACCGGTACCCGACCGGTCACGCTTCTGTCACAGGATCACGACGGGCGTTTCCCGGGAACTCCCTCACCCGGATGACGGTATCCGGCCGCCTTCCACCGGCATTCGAACGCAATTCCCGTGTGCCGGTCCGATCGCCGGAAAAGGCGCCCGGGGAGTTCCGCGAGGCTGGTCCCCGTACCGCATTTCATTCCGTTTCCGGGCGGGCCGGGAAGCCGGTGGCGCACAGGTATTGCACGGCCACCACCCAGAATCGCCCCCGCCCCGGCCCGGTGACCCGAGCGAGTGAGCGAAGGGGCGAGGGGGCGAACGAGCGAGGGCCACACCTTCCTCTTCGGCGGCTGCTCCTTGCCGCGCGAGGAAGCCCCCCCGCTCCAGGCACCGGACCCGACCGGAACCCGGAGCAGAGGGCAGGGTTATCGCTCAGACGTCGAGGCGCTGGCCCGGCACGATCACATCCGGATCCGCGCCGATGATCTCCCGGTTGGCGGCGTGCAGCCGCTGCCAGGTGGTGCCGTGCCGGTCGGCGATGGCGCCCAGGGTGTCGCCCGCGCGGACGGTGTAGTCATCGCGGGCGGAGCCGGGGTCGCCGTGCCCGGACGCACTGGCCGGCTGCCCGGTCGGCGGCGCCTTTCGCTGGGAGGTGCCCGGCGAGGACGCGGCGGGTGCCGCCGGGGCGTCGCCGTAGGCGCCCGCCTTGACCGAGCAGGTGGGCCACGCGCCCCACCCCTGACCGCGCTGCACCTTGGTGGCGATGGCGATCTGCTGCTCCTTGGTGGCCCGGTCGGCGGTCGGCGCGTATGCCGTGCCGCCGTACGCCCGCCAGGTCGCGCCGGAGAACTGGAGTCCGCCGTAGTAGCCGTTCTCGGTGTTGATGTGCCAGTTGCCGCCGCTCTCGCACTGGGCGATCCGGTCCCACACCCCGCCGTCCGCCGCGGCGGCGCCGCCGGTCGCGGCCAGCAGCCCGAGCGGAGCGAGCAGGGCCGCCCCGGCGAGAACCGCCGTCGTACGGGTCTTGCGGATGCTGCCGCGGGTGGTATCGGCACATTCGGACATGTAGTTCCCTCTCCACGGACCCGGGATCCCCGGACGCGGTGCGCGCTCCGCGCGAAGGCGCGGTGCGGCGCACCCGTCCCGTCCGCCGAGGGGCCTGCTGTCGTACGGGTGGTGCGATGGCGGACGTGCCCGGACGGTGCTCGGTGCACACGGCGCAGGAATGTACGGAGGAGAGCGAGCCGGTGGCAATGAACTGCCTGTCCTGGCAGGCCAGTTGGGCGTTACCGGCGGTAGCGTCGAGTTCCGGACACCCACTTCATCCCTGCATGTCGCCATATGGTGACCGCACCTGGGCGAAACCTGTGAGACACCTCACCGCCGTAAATCCATTGACATTCCCCCTGCCTGACGATGAGTGGCCGGTTCCGCGCCGGGGGTGACCGTGCGCGTCCGCCGGGTCGATTCCGTCCGCCCTCGCGCGTGACCCCCGCCACAGGTCGCCCGTTGTTCCTTCAGGAGCCCGGGACCCACCCGGATCCATGGGCCGGGAGCCAGCCGGCCCCGACCCACGCACCGCATCCCGAGGGAGTCACCCGTGCCGCGCATGCTCGACGTCAGCGACGAGGTTCGCGCCGAGATCGGCGACGAAGAAGCCGACCGGCTGCTCGCCGGAGACAACGCCCCGGGCAGTTACGACTGCACGTCCTGCCGCACCCCGGGCGACTCCGCGCACGAGCGCACCAGCACCGTGCTGTTCATCGGCGACGAGACCGCCGTCCTCGCCTTCGCCCACGCCGGCTGTCTGCCCTCGCAGGTCGTCCAGGTGACCGAGGAGCAGCTCCAGGGCGCCGTCCGGTCCATCGGCGGGGTCGCCGCCGACCTGGAGCCCCACAAGGTCGCCCCCGAGCAGGCCGTGCTCGGGGTCACCAGCGGACTGGTGCTGATCGCCGGGGAGCTGCACCCCGCGCTGGTCGTGGAGCCGACCGCCCCGATCGTCCGCCCCGGCTCCACCGCCCTCGGCGACGACTTCCTGCCGCTGCTGATCGAGCAGGGCTTCATGCCGGTCACCGAACTCTCCGCGGTGCCGCCGGTGCTGCACGGCTGGTCGGTGCTGCTGGCGATGGGCCAGCTGCACGCCGTCCTCCAGCCCGGTCCCGGCGGTGGCCAGCCGGTGGCCTGGTGGCAGGCGCACCAGCCGCTCCAGGTCACCGACGGCTGGCGGACCGCCGCCAACAAGCACCAGCAGGTCCTGATGTTCGCGGCGCCGGTCGGCTCGATCGGCCGTCAGCCCCGCGAGGACCTGCTGCGCGACGCCCTCGACAAGGCGGCGGCCAACGGCAAGCTGGTCGCCAGCGCGCTGCCCCTGGCCGGTACCTGACCGTTCGCACACCCCCGCGCCTCTGCGGTATGTCCGGTAACCGCATCTCTTCGGGTTTCGGTTCGTTTGGACGTACGTGCACGCATACGACGTTCCCTCCCGTCCGTCCTATCCGTCGATCCCCTCCGGCCGGACGGCCCCGGACAACCACGGCGGCCCCTCGCCCACCCCGATCTACGACGCCCTCTACGCCGAGTACGTCAAGTCCTTCCGGACCCTGCCGGGGGACCGCAGCGGCGAGGAGAAACTGGGGTTCACCGCCTTCGGCAGTCTGCCCCCGGGGATCGGGTCGTACGGGCTCGGCAGTGGTCTGTTCGGCAGCAGCTACAGCGCGTACAGCGCGGGGGCGAACAGCGCGCGGCAGGGGGGCGGCCAGCCGTCCCCGTGGCAGCGGGTCGGCCAGATCGGTCAAGTCGGCCAGGTCGGCCAGCAGGGGCAGGGGGCGGGGCAGCATCTCCCGGCGGCCCTGCCCCCGGCGCCACGCCGGGGCGTCTGAGGCATGAGTGAGGGGGGCGGTCCGCTCGGCGGGCCGCCCCCCTCACTCATGCCGTCTACTTCTTCTTGGCGCCGCGCTTCTCGCGGACCCGGACCGAGATATGGATCGGGGTGCCGTCGAAGCCGAACTCCTCGCGCAGCCGGCGCTCCACGAACCGGCGGTAGCCGGCCTCGATGAACCCGGAGGCGAACAGGACGAACCGGGGCGGCTTGGTACCGGCCTGGGTGCCGAAGAGGATCCGGGGCTGCTTCCCGCCGCGCACCGGGTGCGGATGGGCGGAGACCAGCTCACCGAGGAAGGCGTTGAGCCGACCGGTCGGGACCCGGGTCTCCCAGCCGTCCAGCGCCGTCTCGATCGCCGGGACCAGCTTCTCCATATGACGGCCGGTGCGCGCGGACACATTGACCCGCGGCGCCCAGGCCACCTGGCCCAGCTCGGTCTCGATCTCCCGCTCCAGATAGAAGCGGCGCTCCTCGTCCAGCGTGTCCCACTTGTTGAAGGCCAGCACCAGCGCCCGCCCGGCGTCCACGGCCATCGTCACGATCCGCTGGTCCTGGATGGAGATGCTGTCGGCGGCGTCGATCAGGACGACCGCGACCTCCGCCTTCTCGACCGCGGCGGCGGTGCGCAGCGAGGCGTAGTAGTCGGCGCCCTGCTGGAGGTGGACCCGCTTGCGGATACCGGCGGTGTCGACGAACTTCCAGGTGATCCCGCCGAGTTCGATCAGCTCGTCCACCGGGTCGCGGGTGGTGCCCGCCACCTCGTTGACGACGACCCGCTCCTCGCCGGCCACCTTGTTCAGCAGCGAGGACTTGCCGACGTTCGGGCGGCCGATCAGGGCGATCCGGCGCGGGCCGCCGACGGCGGTGCCGAAGGACTGCTCGGGTGCGTCGGGGAGCACCTCCAGGACCGCGTCCAGCATGTCGCCGGTGCCCCGACCGTGCAGCGCGGAGACCGGGTGGGGCTCGCCGAGGCCCAGCGACCAGAGATAGGAGGCGTCGGCCTCGCCGCTCTGGCCGTCGACCTTGTTGGCGCACAGCACGACCGGCTTGCCGGCCTTGCGCAGCAGCCGGACGACCGCCTCGTCGGTGTCGGTGGCGCCGACCTTGGCATCGACCACGAAGACCACCGCGTCGGCGGCCTCGATCGCGTACTCCGCCTGGGCGGCGACGGAGGCGTCGATCCCGAGGACGTCCTGCTCCCAGCCGCCGGTGTCGACCACCTTGAAGCGGCGGCCGGACCACTCGGCCTCGTAGGTCACCCGGTCGCGGGTGACACCGGGCTTGTCCTCGACGACGGCCTCGCGGCGCCCGATGATCCGGTTCACCAGCGTCGACTTGCCGACATTGGGGCGGCCGACGACGGCGAGCACGGGCAGCGGGCCGTGGCCCGCCTCCTCGATCGCGCCCTCGACGTCCTCGGCGTCGAAGCCCTCTTCCGCGGCCAGCTCCATGAAGCGCGCGTACTCGGCGTCGCCGAGCGCTCCGTGGTCGGGCCCGTCCGGCGAGCCCGCGGAGTGGATGTCGTCGTTCATGAAGTCCGTACCTCGTTCATCGTGGTGATCGTGGAGCGCTCCGCCGCCCGGTCGGCGGCTTCGCGGAGCTGATCCACTACTCAGTGTCGCTCAGCGCCCGGTCAGGCGCCTGGCGTTTTCCAGGTGGGCGGTGAGCTGCTTCTGGATGCGTTCGGTGGCCTCGTCCAGGGCCTTGCGGGTGCGTCGGCCACTGCCGCCCGCCCGTCGCCCACCACCACCCGTAGAGGAGCTGCGCACCCCTTCGATGGCGTCGAAGGGGTCGCCGTAGACCACGTCGATCCGGCTGCGGAGCGGGGGCAGGGCCTTGACCAGGCGTCCGCGCCGGTCGGAGCTGCCCAGGACCGCCACCGGGACGATGGGGGCGTTCCCGCGCACCGCGAAGTAGGCGAGCCCGGCGCGCAGGGCGGCGAAGTCGCCCTCGCCCCGGGTGCCCTCGGGGAATATGCCGAGGACGCCGCCCTGCTCCAGTACGCCGATGGCCCGGGTGATCGCGGTCCGGTCGGTGCTGTCCCGGTCCACCTTCAGCTGGCCGATGCCGGTCAGGAAGGGGTCCAGGGGCCCGATGAACGCTTCCTTCTTGATCAGGAAGTGCACCGGGCGGGGCGAGACGCCCATCACCATCGGGCCGTCGACGTTGTGGGAGTGGTTCACGGCGAGGATGAGCGGCCCGGCGGCGGGCACCCGCCAGCCGCCCAGCACACGCGGCCGGAAGAGCCCGTACATCAGCGGCACGCCGATCCGGCGGCCGATGTCGGCGCTGCGTGTGGTGGGCAGATCGGTCACCGCTCGGCTCGCTTCTCCTCGACGAGGGTGACCACGCACTCGATGACCTGGGCCAGCGTCAGCTCGGTGGTGTCCACCTCGACGGCGTCACCGGCCTTGGCCAGCGGCGAGGTGGTGCGGCCGGAGTCGGCCGCGTCCCGCCGGACCAGGGCCTCGCGGGTGGTGGCGAGGTCGGCGCCCTTCAGCTCCGCGCTGCGGCGGGCGGCGCGGGCCTCGGCGGAGGCGGTGAGGAAGACCTTGACATCGGCGTCCGGCAGCACGGTCGTGCCGATGTCCCGTCCCTCGACCACGATCCCGCCCTCGGCACCGGCGGCGATGGTCCGCTGCAACTCGGTGATCCGGGTCCGCACCTCGGGGACCGCGCTGACCGCGCTGACCTTGGCGGTCACCTCCTGCGTCCGGATCGGCCCGGCGACATCCACGCCGTCCACCTCGATGGTCGGCCCGGCCGGGTCCACCCCGGAGACGATCTCGGGCTTGCCCGCGGCGGCGGCGACGGCCGAGGGGTCGTCGGTGTCGATCCCGTTGCTCACCATCCACCAGGTGATGGCCCGGTACTGGGCCCCGGTGTCCAGATACCTCAGCCCCAGCTGAGCGGCGACAGCCTTGGACGTGCTCGACTTCCCCGTGCCGGAGGGACCGTCGATAGCGACAATCACGGGCTGGGCGGCGCCGTTTTCCACGGAGGGACACCTTCCTGGTGCGGTGCGAGGGGACACGGACGGGATGCGGGGCTTGTACGGGGCCCCGGACAAGGTTACTGCGTACGGGTCACTCGTCGGCCCACACGCTGCGGCGGCCTTCGGGCCGGGCCGGGCGCAACCAGCCCGTCCGGCGGGTGAGGACGAGGCCCTTCCGGAGCCGAAGCGGGGGCACGGGGGCGGCAGCCCCCGCACGACGGCCACACCCACCCCGGCCCGCCTCGACACGTCACCCCTTACTGCCGCACCGCCCACCCCCGGTCCCGCAGGGCCGCGCCCAGTACGGGTACCGCCTTCGGTTCCACCATCAGCTGCACCAGCCCGGCCTGCTGTCCCGTGGCGTGCTCGATCCGGACGTCCTCGATGTTGACCCCGGCCAGCCCCGCGTCCGCGAAGATCCGGGCGAGCTGACCCGGCTGGTCGTCGATGAGCACCGCCACGACCTCGTACACCCGGGGCGCGGATCCGTGCTTGCCGGGGACCCGTACCTGCCCGGCGTTGCCCCGCCGCAGAACGTCCCGGACGCCGTCGACGCCCTCGCCCCGCTTGGCCTCGTCGGCGGACTGGAGGGCGCGCAGCGCGCGGACGGTCCCGTCGAGGTCGGCGGCGACATCGGTGAGCAGGTCGGCGACCGGCCCGGGGTTCGCGGAGAGGATGTCGATCCACATCGCCGGGTCGGAGGCGGCGATCCGGGTCACGTCCCGGATGCCCTGCCCGCACAGCCGTACGGCGGCCTCCTCGGCGTGCTCCAGCCGGGCGGCGACCAGGGAGGAGACCAGATGGGGCATGTGGGAGACCAGGGCGACGGCCCGGTCGTGGGCGTCGGCGTCCATGACGACCGGGACGGCGGCGCAGTGCGAGACCAGTTCCAGGGCGAGGTTCAGGACCTCGGTGTCGGTGTCCCGGGTCGGGGTGAGCACCCAGGGGCGGCCCTCGAAGAGATCGGCGCTGGCGGCCAGCGGCCCGGACCGCTCCCGCCCGGACATGGGGTGCGTGCCGATGTACGAGGTGAGGTCGAGGCCCTGGGCCTCCAGTTCGCGGCGGGGGCCGCCCTTGACGCTGGCCACGTCGAGGTAGCCGCGTCCGGCACCGCGCCGCAGGGCGTCGCCGAGGACGGCGGCCACATGGGCGGGCGGCGCGGCGACGACCACCAGGTCGACCGGGCCGTCCGGTGTCTCGTCGGTACCGGCGCCGAGCGCGGTGGCGGTGCGCAGGTGCTCGGGGTCGTGGTCGGCGAGATGGACGGTGACACCGCGCCGGACCAGGGCCAGGGCGACGGAGGTGCCGATCAGGCCGGTGCCGATGACGAGTGCGGTTCTCACTGGGCGTGTCCTTGGGAAGGGCGGCTGCGACGCGGAGCCGGTCAGCGCCGGTCACGCCCGTCCAGGGTAGTCAGGCCGCAGGGGGCGGTGGCGCGGTGCCCGTCCGCTGAGACGGTGGCGGACGGGCGCCGGGAGCCGCCGGGTCCGGCCCGGTGCTCAGAGCCGCTGCTGCTTGATGATGTCCTCCAGCGAGCCGGACGGGACCTGCCCCTGGGGGGTGAGCCGGTCGATGGCTCGGGGCAGGACGGAGGCCAGTTCGTCGGCCGCCTTGTCGGTGCTGACGCCGGACTCCTGGGCGACCTTGCTGAGGGTGTCGTCGGGCAGCGCCTCCTTGATCTGGGCGCCGCTGACGGGCTTGTTCTGGCCCTGGCTGATCCAGGACTGCGCCTGGTCGACCAGCCCGGACTTCTGGAGCAGGTCGAGCAGCCCGCCCAGCGGGTTCTGGGCGCCGCCGCCGGTGGCCGCGGCACTGGTCCCGCCGCCCCCGCCCTTGCCGGCCATCAGCGAGCCGAGCAGCGAGCCGAGGATGTTCACCGCACCGCTCGCACCACCCGCGCCACCTGCTCCACCCGCGCCGCTGCCGCCGCTCTGCTGCTGGCCGCCGCCCAGGAGGCCGCCGAGCAGACTGCCGAGATCGTTTCCCGCCATGATCGCGCCTTTCGAGAGTGCGGCCGGGCGCAGGACGCGGCTCCGGCCCCGACCCTGCCAATGTCACGTGACCGGTCCCGTTCCGCGACCCGGCGCCCGGCGCGGGCGGGAAACCGCAGGTCAGCGGGGTAGCGACGCTATGCGTCCCACAGTGCGCCCAGCGTCACCAGCTCCCCCTGGTGCTCGACCCGGTCCGCCCACCCGGCGGGCCACGCCCCGGCCCCGAGATACGCCCCGGCGAAGGCTCCGGTGAGACAGGCGATCGAGTCGGAGTCGCCGGAGGTGCAGGCGGCCCGGCGCAGCGCGGTGAGCGGTTCGTCGACGAAGAGCAGGAAGCAGAGCAGCCCGGTGGCGAGGGCCTCCTCGGCGATCCAGCCCTCGCCGGTGGCGAGACAGGGATCGGTCTCCGGCGAGACGGTCCGCACGGCGCCGCCGAGCCGCTCCAGGACCGCCAGGCACTCGTCCCAGCCGCGGGCGATGTAGTGCTCGGCCGACGGGTCCTGTCCCCGCGTCCACAGATCCCCGAGCCACCGCTCGTGGTAGCGGCCCCGGTTGTCGTAGGCGTACGACCGCAGCAGCCCGACCAGGCCGGTCGGTTCGGCGCCCTGGGAGAGCAGCCGTACGGCGTGGGCGGTGAGGTCGGCGGCGGCGAGCGCGGTGGGGTGGCCGTGGGTGAGGGCGGCCTGCAACTGGGCGGCCCCGGCGTGCTGTTCCTCGCTGAGGCCGGGGACCAGCCCGAGGGGCGCGACCCGCATATTGGCCCCGCAGCCCTTGGAGTGGATCTCGGAGGCGTCCTGCCAGGGCAGCCCGGGGTCCAGGAGGCGTTCACAGGCGACCAGGCAGGTGCGGCCGGGGGCGCGGTCGTTGTCCGGGGAGCGGTACCAGGCGGTGAACTCCTCGCGCAGCGGCCCGGTGAGCCCCTCGGGGCCGAGCACGCCCCGGTCCATGGCGGTGCGGACGGCCCGGCCGACGGCCAGCGTCATCTGGGTGTCGTCGGTGATGAACGCCGGGCGGGGCAGCGCCATCTCGCGCCAGGGGCCGCACTTCGCGAGGATCGAGGGTACGTCGTTGAACTCGGTCGGGAAGCCCAGCGCGTCCCCGAGGGCGAGGCCGAGCAGGGACCCGGTGGCGGCGCGCTTGCGGACGGTCGTCGTGGGCGGCGGCGGTATGACGGTCATGCGGGGTGTCCTTCCCGGGTGGTCGGTCGCAGCAGGGGCAGGTGGAGGGCGGTGGCGGGGCCCGCGCGGTACAGGGCCGCCGGTTTGCCGCGCCCGCCGGTGAGCCGGGCGGCGCCGGGGACGGCGGTGACGAAACCGGGGGTGGCGAGGACCTTGCGGCGGAAGTTGGGCCGGTCCAGCTCGGTGCCCCAGACGCTCTCGTAGACCCGCTGGAGCTCGCCGAGGGTGAACTCGGGCGGGCAGAAGGCGGTGGCGAGGCAGGTGTACTCCAGCTTGGCGCCGACCCGGTCGTGGGCGTCGGCCAGGATCCGATCGTGGTCGAAGGCCAGGCCGTGCGCGTCGGCGTACGGCACCCAGTCGGCCAGCGCCGCGTCGCCGCCGCCGCGCGGTTCGGGCGGGTGGGGCAGCAGGGCGGCGAAGGCGACGGACACCACCCGCATCCGGGGGTCGCGGCCGGGGTCGCTGTAGGTGCGCAGTTGCTCCAGGTGCAGTCCGGAGACATCCGCGAGGCCGGTCTCCTCGGCCAGTTCACGCCGGGCGGCCGTCTCGGCGGACTCGTCCGGCAGCACGAACCCGCCGGGCAGCGCCCAGCGTCCGGCGTACGGCTCCTGCCCGCGCCGGACGAGCAGCACCCGCAGGACGCCCTCGCGCAGGGTGAGCACGGCGAGATCGACGGTGACCGCGAAGGGTTCGTAGGCGTGCTTGTCGTATCCGCCGGGCATGCTCACGCGCCCGCCCCCAGTTCGGCTCGGCTTATTAAGAGTCGAGTCGACTATAAAGAGAGGGCGGGGCGGCGGCAACCCCTTTCACGCGTCACCCGCTCCGGCGTCCCAGGAACGCCAGCAGCCGTTCGTCCGCCCCCGCGGACCGCGGTACCGCGAGCGGCGCCGCGAACCGCACCCCCCGGTCCGTGTCGGCCACCACCTGCCGGGCGACCGGCAGCAACTCGGCCGCCAGCGGCACCGGCAACGGCAGCGGGCGCCCGCACGCCTGCCCCACGTCCCACCCGTGCACGGCGATCTCCACCGCCCCGACCTCGACCATCACCCGCGACGGCAGCGCCCGGTCCCCGATCAGCACCCGCTCCGGCGTCCCCGCGGCCCACGCCCCGAGCACCGCGCACGCCCGCCGCCGGAACCCGCACGCGGCGGCCTCCGGCGCTCCCGGGAACGGCCCGATCACCCCGCCCGTCAGCCCCTCGTACAGCGCGTCCAGGGCGTCGTCCAGATGCCCCAGCAGCGCGCCGAGATCCCACCCGGGGCAGGGCGTGTGCCGCCCCAGGCTCGCGCCCTCCACCCCGACCACACTGCCCAGCGCGTACGCGAGCGAGCGTTCCAGCAGCTCACCCGGGTCGCTGTCCGTCCCCCGCGCCCTCGTCCCGGTCATCCGGCACTCCCTCCCGTTGGTCGTCGGTCGTCCCGCATCCGTCCGCGGTACGCACCGGCCGTCATCGGTACAGACCGGCCGGGCGGCCCAAAGACATCGGCCGGCCCCGGAGAATTCCAGGACCGGCCGCGCGACGCCACCGCTGATGTCTGCTGATCTGTACAGATCAGCTGATTCTGTACAGATCTCTCCAGGTCGACTCTCTACAGATCGACCTCGTTGAGCAGCATGCCGACCTCGGTGTTGGACAGCCGCCGCAGCCAGCCCGACTTCTGGTCGCCCAGGGTGATGGGGCCGAAGGCGACCCGGACCAGCTTGTCCACCGGGAACCCGGCCTCGGCCAGCATCCGCCGGACGATGTGCTTGCGGCCCTCGTGCAGGGTGACCTCGACCAGGTAGTTCTTGCCGGTCTGCTCCACGACCCGGAAGTGGTCCGCGCGCGCGTACCCGTCCTCCAGCTGGATGCCGTCCTTGAGCCGCTTGCCCAGATCGCGCGGGATCGGGCCGACGATGTGCGCGAGATAGGTCTTCTTCACGCCGTACTTGGGGTGGGTCAGCCGGTGGGCCAGCTCACCGTGGTTGGTGAGCAGGATGACGCCCTCGGTCTCGGTGTCCAGCCGCCCCACATGGAAGAGCCGGGTCTCCCGGTTGGTGACGTAGTCGCCGAGGCACTGCCGCCCCTCCGGGTCCTCCATGGTGGAGACGACCCCGGCCGGCTTGTTGAGCGAGAAGAACTGGTACGACTGGGTGGCCACGGTCAGTCCGTCGACCTTGACCTCGTCCTTCTCCGGGTCGACCCGCTTGCCCTGCTCGGTGACGATCTCGCCGTTGACCTCGACCCTGGCCTGGTCGATCAGCTCCTCGCAGGCCCGCCGCGAGCCGTAACCCGCGCGCGCCAGCACCTTCTGGAGCCGCTCGCCCTCCTGCTCGGCGCCCGGGAACGTCCTGGGCGGCTTCACGTCCTTCTTGCCGGCGTACCGGTCGCGGTTGCGCTCCTCCGCCCGCGTCTCGTACTCGCGCGAGCGCCCGGGGGCCGTCCGGCCGCGCGCGGGCTGACCCTGCTTGGGGCCGCCCTTGGCGCCCCCGCGGGCCGCGCCGCCGCGCCCGGCCTTCGGGCCGTCCTGGGTGGCCCCGGGGCCCACGTCGTAGCGGCGCTCCTCGGGGCGGGGCTTGCGGGGACGGCCCTGGCTCTGGCCCTGACTCTGGCCCTGTCCCTGCCGCTGGTCCCTGCTGTTCCCGGCACCGCGGTGGTTACCGCGCCCACCGCTCTTACCGCTGCCGCTGCCGCTACCACTGCTTCGCATCAAAGGTTCCGTCTGGTTCCGTCTAGTCGTCCGCGTCGTCTGCGCCCGGGGCGTCGGGCGCGTCCGGGTCGAACGACGGCACCCCTTCCAGGGTGTCGGCCTCGATCGCCTCCGCCTCCGGGAGGAAGGGTGCGAGTTCCGGCAGCTCGTCCAGGCCGCGCAGGCCCATCCGCTCCAGGAAGTAGTGCGTCGTCGTATATAGGATCGCACCTGTTTCGGGTTCCGTGCCCGCCTCCTGGACCAGGCCCCGCTGGAGCAGGGTGCGCATGACCCCGTCGCAGTTGACCCCGCGCACCGCGGAGACCCGGCTGCGGCTGACCGGCTGGCGGTAGGCGACCACCGCGAGGGTCTCCAGCGCGGCCTGGGTGAGCCGGGCGTGCTGCCCGTCCAGGACGAACCCCTCGACGGCCGCCGCGTACGCGGGCCGGGTGTAGTACCGCCAGCCCCCGGCGACCGCCCGCAGCTCGAAACCCCGCCCCTGCGCCGCGTACTCGTCGGCCAGCTCCCGCAGCGCGTCGGCGATCCTGCGCCGGGGCCGCTGGAGGATCTTCGCGAGATGCTCCTCGGTCGCGGGCTCGTCCACCACCATCAGTACGGCTTCCAGCGCGGGCTTGAGCGCCAGATCGGCGACGGACCCCGCCGCCGCCCCGGTCCCACCGTCCGTCATGGCTTCTCCTTCTCCCCGGGCGGCTCCGGCGCCCGGTCGAACTCGTCGGTGACCAGCGGCCCGGCCTCCTCCACGCCCCCGGTCCAGCGCACCAGCAGCTCCCCGAGCGCGGTCTCCTGCTCCAGCGCGACCGCCTTCTCCCGGTACAGCTCCAGCAGCGCCAGGAACCGGGCGACCACGGTCAGGGTGTCGCCGGTGTCCTCGACCAGCGTCCGGAAGCTGGCCTCGCCGAGTTCGCGCAGCCGCGCGACCACGATCCGGGCCTGCTCCTGCACGCTCACCAGCGGCGCGTGGATGTGGTCGACATAGACCTGGGGCCGGGGCCGGGGCTGCATCGCCTTCACCGCCAGCCGCGCGAACCCCTCGGCCCCGATGCTGATCACCACATCGGGCAGCAGCTCGGCATGGTGCGGCTCCAGCCCGACGGTACGGGGGTAGCGCCGCCCCTCGTCGTCGAGGCGCCCGCTGAAGATGTCGGCGATCCGCTTGTAGGCCCGGTACTGGAGCAGCCGCGCGAACAGCAGGTCGCGGGCCTCCAGCAGCGCGAGATCGGCCTCGTCCTCCACCTCGGCGGCGGGCAGCAGCCGGGCCGCCTTCAGATCCAGCAGGGTCGCCGCGACGACCAGGAACTCGGTCGTCTCGTCCAGATCCCAGTCCGGGCCCATCGCCCGGATGTACGCCATGAACTCGTCGGTCACCTTCGACAGGGCGACCTCGGTGACATCCAGTTTGTGGCGGGAGATCAGCTGGAGCAGCAGATCGAAGGGGCCCTCGAAGTTGGCCAGCCGGACGGTGAAACCAGCGTCGTCGTCCGCGTCGGCGGGCTGCGCGGCGGGTTCGGTGAGCTGTGCGGGTCCGGTGCGTTCGCCGGGCTCGGCGGCCGGTGCGGGCGGAACCGTTTCAGCGGTCTCGCTCGGCCCGGCGTCCATCCGCTCCGGCGCGGCCACCCCGGGCCCTCGCCCCAGCACACGCCGACGACCGGAACGGCCGTCGCCGGGGGCGGAAGCATCACTGGAGGTCATGGCCTCCGCAGGCTACCGCTACCGCCCGCGCAACCGTCGTACGAGGATGCTGGCGTCGCCGCGGGTCTCCAGATCCGCGAGGACCACGGCGACCGCCTCGCGGACGATCCGTCCGCGGTCCACCGCCAGTCCGTGTTCGCCGCGCAGCACCAGCCGCGCGTGCTCCAGATCCATCAGTTCCTCGGCGGAGACATAGACCGTGATCTTCTCGTCGTGGCGCTCGCGTCCGCTGGGCCGGCGGGTGCCCCCGCCCCGGCCGCGCTTGCGGGGGGTGTCGCCGTTCCCGGCGGCGGCAGAACCTTCCTGCGCCGCGGCGGCGCCCCGGCGGGCACCGCGCTCACGGTCCCGCTCGCGCCCGCGCGAGTCCGCGTCGGCCGTATCCGCGCCCGCGGCCACATGCTCGTCCCCGTTGCCGTCGCCGCCCTGGACGGGTACGGCGTGCGGGGCGTCCTCGGCGGCCTGCGGGTCGCTCTCCCCGGCCGGCGCCGGCACCCGGGGCTCCCCGCCCGGTCCACGCCGCGGGCTGGACGGCTGGAGCGCCATACCCCCTGTCGTACGGAAGAGTTCGTCGGCCCCCGGCAGACTCACTCGGCGTGACACCGGGCGAGCACCTCCCTGGCGAGCTGGCGATAGGCGGCGGCACCGACGGAGTTGGAGGCGTAGGTGGTGATCGGCTCACCGGCGACCGTGGTCTCCGGGAAGCGGACCGTGCGGCCGATGACCGTGTGGTAGACGTGGTCGTCGAACGCCTCCACGACCCGCGCGAGCACCTCACGGCTGTGCACCGTACGCGAGTCGTACATGGTGGCGAGGATGCCGTCCAGCTCCAGATCCGGGTTCAGCCGCTCCTGGACCTTCTCGATGGTCTCGGTCAGCAGGGCGACTCCGCGCAGGGCGAAGAACTCGCACTCCAGCGGGACGATGACCTTGTGCGCGGCGGTGAGCGCGTTGACCGTGAGCAGACCGAGCGAGGGCTGACAGTCGATCACGATGTAGTCGTAGTCGGGCAGCAGCGGCTTCAGCGCCCGCTGGAGCGTGGACTCGCGCGCGACCTCGGAGACCAGTTGGACCTCGGCGGCCGACAGGTCGATGTTGCTGGGCAGCAGGTCCATATTGGGGACCGCGGTCTTCAGCAGCACCTCGTCGGCGGACATGCCCCGCTCCATGAGCAGGTTGTAGACCGTCAGATCGAGTTCCATCGGGTTGACGCCGAGACCGACCGACAGCGCGCCCTGCGGGTCGAAGTCCACCAGCAGCACCCGGCGGCCGTACTCCGCGAGCGCGGCGCCCAGGTTGATGGTCGACGTGGTCTTGCCGACGCCGCCCTTCTGGTTGCACATCGCGATGATCTTCGCGGGCCCGTGGTCCGTCAGCGGTCCCGGGATCGGGAAGTACGGCAGCGGGCGCCCGGTCGGGCCGATCCGCTCGCGGCGCTGGCGGGCCGCGTCGGGCGCGAGGGTGGCCGCGTACTCGGGGTCGGGCTCGTACTCGGCGTCCGGGTCGTAGAAGTGCCCCTCGGGCAGTTCGTCGTAGTCGGCGAAGTGGTTGTGGGGCGCGCCACTTCCGTCGCCGGTCATGGCGTTCACGTGATGGCCATCCATGCTCGGGTGTGCTGACTGAGTCACCCCGGGCTTGAGGAGACTCTGGTGGGCAGCGAAGGTGCGCACCGCTACGGAGCCGACAGCCTCGAACCCCGCGGCAGCCTGGCCCCGCGCGAGGCTTCCTGGTTGACCACCCCCGGGAGAAAATGTCGACTCATTCACAAGTCGTCTTACCTCCTTGGTGACCAGGAAACTTCTAGACAGGTCAGCGTGGCACCATGCCGACGGTTGGCGACTCTATGGCGTGTCGGGCGTCCGCAGCAACACAATCCGCCGGACCCGGCAGGATGTGTCGGCAATGAAACATCCCTCTGTCAAGGGCGTACGGCCGTCGCACGGTGGGTTTCCCGGGTGTGCGAATCGGTCCAAGGTCGGTTAAGGGTTACGTTCGAGGCGAGTTGACCGAGTGCGGCAAAGTGACCATACACACACCCGGCCGGACCTTGTCGGGCAAGGTCCGGCCGGGCGTGTGCGGTTGACGAGGCGTGTTGACGAATCGCCTTTTGCCGGATGACGACTTGATTTCGCCGTACGGCGGCCGTTCCCGGGCGTGTCGCGGGTGCGCGCCGGGTGTCGCGGGGGTCCGGAGAGGGCCCGGGAGGGCCGGGAGGATCCGGGGCCGGGGTCAGCCGAGCAGGGTCACCAGTTCGACGTGCTCCAGGCCGTGCGCCTCGGCGACCTCCTTGTAGACGACCTTGCCGTCATGGGTGTTGAGGCCCCTGGCCAGCGCGGGGTCCCGGCGCAGCGCCTCGACCCAGCCGTTGTCGGCCAGCGACACGATGTACGGGAGGGTGGCGTTGGTGAGGGCGTTGGTGGAGGTGTTGGGGACCGCGCCGGGCATGTTGGCGACGCAGTAGAAGACCGAGTCGTGCACCCGGAAGATCGGCTCGGCGTGGGTGGTCGGGTGGGAGTCCTCGAAGCAGCCGCCCTGGTCGATCGCGATGTCGACAAGGACACTTCCCGGCTTCATCCGGGAGACCAGCTCGTTGGTGACCAGCTTGGGGGCCTTGGCGCCGGGGATGAGGACCGCGCCGATGACGAGGTCGGCCTCCAGGACGGCCTTCTCCAGTTCGTAGGCGTTCGACATGACCGCCTTCACCTTGGTGCCGAAGATCTTGTCGGCCTCGCGGAGCTTGTTGATGTCCCGGTCCAGCAGGGTCACGTCGAAGCCCATGCCGACGGCGATCTGGGTGGCGTTCCAGCCGGAGACCCCGCCGCCGATGACGACCGCCTTGGCGGGGGTCACGCCGGGCACGCCGCCCGGCAGCACCCCGCGACCGCCGGCCGGGCGCATCAGGTGGTAGGCGCCGACCTGCGGGGCGAGTCGCCCGGCGACCTCGGACATCGGGGCGAGCAGCGGCAGCGCGCGGCCGGGCAGCTCGACGGTCTCGTAGGCGATGGCGGTGGTGCCGGACTCGATCAGGGCGTCCGTGCACTCCTTGGAGGCGGCCAGGTGCAGATAGGTGAAGAGGATCTGGTCCTTGCGCAGCCGGTGGTACTCCTCGGCGATGGGCTCCTTGACCTTCAGCAGCAGGTCGGCGGTGGCCCAGACCTCGTCGGCGGTCTCCAGGATCGCGGCGCCCGCCGCGACGTAGTCCGCGTCCGGGATGGAGGAGCCGAGGCCGGCCCCGCGCTCGACGACGACCTGATGACCGTGGCGCACCAGTTCGTGCACGCCGCCCGGGGTGATGGCCACCCGGAACTCGTTGTTCTTGACCTCGCGGGGGATGCCGACCTTCATGTCGTCACGGTCCTTGGCTCAGAGTGGGTGCATATCCGATAAACCCGGGCACGCACGGGCACACCGGGAGACACCGCAGGAGAACGTGCGGTAGAGCCAGTTTAATGAAGGTGTTCCCGCTGTCTAGCCTTTCATTGCATCAATCTTCAGCGGGCACACTACGGATTTCGCAGGCGTTAGCGGCATGTTCCTTGGATGCGTCGGCGATATCGGCCTCCCGATCATCGTCCTGGCGCTCCTCCCCCAGCATGCGCTCGGCGGCACTGCGGTGCAGCCCGGCCGCCGTGGTGTCGCCGAGGTGCAGCAGGGTGTCGGCGAGCCGCAGATGCAGCGCCGCCTGGAGCCGGGTGTCCTCGGCGCGGCGCGCCCACTCCACCGCCTCCTGGCAGGTGCGCAGCGACTCCTCGGGCCGTCCCGCGTACTCCTGGACCCGGGCCAGCTCGCTCAACGCCCGCGCGTAGGCGCCCACATCGTCGAGCTTGCGGTACCCGGCGAGCGCCGCCCGCCAGCCGCGCTGCGCCTCGCCGTAGCGGCCCGCGTAGGTGTGGGCGGTGGCGATCCGGCCGTACAGCCGGGCCACGTCCTCGCGCTCGTCGCGGGCCAGCCGCTCGGCCAGCGCCCGGCCGAACCAGTCCGCCGCCCGCTCGTAGTCCCCCAGCTCCTGATGGGCACCGCCTACGGATTCCATCGCGCGGCCGGTCGCATACGGGTCGTTGGCCTCCCGTCCGGCGTCCAGCGCGGCCCGGTAGCGCACCAGCGCGTCCGCCGTACGGCCGGTACGGGCGTCCAGATCGCCCAGGTTCAGCAGCGCCGCCGCCCGCTCGCGGGGCAGCTTGCGCCGCTCGGCGACATCCAGCACCAGTCCGTGGACGCCGTACAGGTCGGCCGCGGCGGCCTGGGTGCCGACATGCGCCACCATCGCCCTCACCAGCTGGGACATCAGCCGGCGGGCCAGGGTGTCCAGCTCGCCGTCGGCGACCGCGAGGCGGGCCGACGCCAGCAGGGCGGGACGCCGGACGCCCAGCCAGTCGGCGGCGGCCCGGGGGGTCGGGAAGCGCAGGGCGCGGGGCATGCCCTGGAGCTTCTCGCGGGCCTCGGGGTTGTCGGTCTCGGTGATCGCCCGGCAGGACTGGAGCAGCCGTACCGTGCGCTCCAGCATCCGGGCGCGGGCGAGCTGTAGCTCGGCGGGCTTGTCATGGGTCTCGGTGAGGGCGGCCAGCAGGGGGTGCAGACAGCCGGGGACCTCGTACTGCGGCAGGGTGCCGGGGGTGCGGTGCAGCAGGCCGAACGCCACGAAGTCGTCCAGGGTGGCGCGGGCGCCGCCGACCGAGCAGCCGGCCAGGGCGGAGGCGGTGTGCGGGTCGGCCAGTCCGGCCGGGGCGAGGGAGAGCAGCCGCAGTATCCGGGCGGCCGGGGCCGCGAGCGAGGCGTACACCAGCCGGAAGACACGGTCCAGCGCGCTGCCCTCGTCGCCCTCGGCGTGCAGTTGCTTGGCGAGGTCGGCGACGGCCGCCTTGGGCCGGGCGGCCAGCCAGCCGCCGGCCAGCATCAGCGCGGCGGGCTGCGCCTGGCACGCCTCCACCAGCGCCTCCGCGGCCCGCGGGTCGACGGTGATCCGCACGGAACCGGTGTGCCGGGACAGCAGCTCCACGGCCGACTTGGTGTCCAGCCCGCCCAGGGTGCACGGCCGGACGTCGGCGATCCCGGTGAGCGGTCCGCGCGCGACGGCGACGACAAGACACTCGGGGGTGTCCGGCAGCAGCGCGTCGACCTGCTCGGCGTCGGCGGCGTCATCCAGCAGCAGCACGGCCCGGCGGCCGGTGAGCGCCTCGCGCAGATCGGCGGTGAGATCGTCCTCGGCGGCACCGGGCGGGGTGGGCAGCGCGAGCGCGGTGAGCAGCTCACGGGCGGCGCGGGCGACGGGTACGGGGGTGCCGTCGGGCTCGGTGAGCCGGGTGCGGAGCACTCCGTCCGGGTAGCGGTCGGCGATGTCCGTCACCAGTTCCCCGGCGAGCGCGGTGCGCCCGGAACCCGGCTTCCCGGCGATCAGGAGGACGCGGGCGCGGGGGGCCTTGGTGCCGGCCAGGGTGTCGAGTCCGGCGCGCTCGATGTCGGCGCGCAGTTCCTTCAACTCCCGTGTCCGGCCCAGGAATCCGCAGTCCTGCGACGAGTGTCCCGACAGCGTCGCGCCGTCCGTGTCCACCGCCTGATCCGTCACGGGCCACACTCCCGTCCACCGGCGCGCTCGCGGCTCCGCCGGCACCCGCACCTGTCCCTGGCTGGTCGCGACGAGCCTAGTTCACACCGGGTGACGACCCCGGTGCAGCGCCGGGCGGGTCCCCCGATCGGATCAGCGGGTTGTCATATGGGGGGTGGTGGTCGTGTCGGTGGGGGTCGGGGGGCGGGTCGGTGGGGGGCTGGTCGCGCAGTTCCCCGCGCCCCTGGGACGGCGTGACCGTCACCGGCGAACGGCCCCAGCCGCGCCGGTCGCCGGGGCGGCACACCCGTCGCCGTTCAGCCGCGGGCCGGTGGGGGCTGGTCGCGCAGTTCCCCGCGCCCCTGGAGGGCGTGGCCCTCCCCGGCGAGTTCAAGCCCCCCGGTTCCCATCTGCCCCCTCCGCCCCAGCCGCGGGCAGTCGTGCCGCAGGGCGGCACGGGTGGGCGCGGCGGCACCCCGCCAACGCGGTGAGTGACACCCCGCGACCGAACCCCTACGCCCCGGACAGCCAGGCCGGCGGGGCGGACCGGTCGTCATTCGGCCGCGCGCCGGTGGGGGCTAGTCGCGCAGTTCCCCGCGCCCCTGGAGGGGTGGCCCTCCCCGGCACGGCCAGCTCGCCCCGGCCGCATCCACCCCGCCCCAACCCTGGGCAGGCGTGGGTGGGCGCGGCGGCACCCGCCAACGCGGTCAGTAACACCCCCGACCCAACCCCTACGCCTCGAACGGCCGGGCCGGCCAAGGCGCCCCCGCCGGGCGCAGCGTCTCCAGCCCCCCGGCGGAGCCCCTCGCCGCCACCAGGGACATCACGCCCGTCACCAGGCAGTTGTTGTGCAGCTCCCCCGCCAGGACCCCCCGTACCAGCTCCCCCACCGGGACCCGCGACAGCTCCAGGTCCAGTTCCTCGTCCTCCGCCTCGAACCGTTCGCCCTCCACCTCCGACAGGCCCCGCGCGAGAAAGATCCGTACCGCCTCGTCGCAGCCGCCCGCCGTCGTGTAGAGGTCCGTCAGCACCCGCCAGTCCTCCGCCTTGACGTGGGCCTCCTCGTACAGCTCGCGCTGCGCCGCGTGCAGCGGGTTCTCGCCCGGCACGTCCAGCAGCCCCGCCGGGATCTCCCACAGCTTCTGCCGCACCGGGTGCCGGTACTGGCGCAGGACGACCACCCGGTCCGCGTCGTCCAGGGCGAGCACGGCGACCGACCCGGGGTGCACCTGGTAGTCACGCCGGACCACGGTCCCGTCGGGCATGACCACCTCGTCCGTCCGCACGGAGGTCTTGTTGCCCACGAACGGGGTCTCGGTCGCCCGGACCTCCCACTCCTCGGGGGTGTCCTTGATCGTCGTGCCCTGCATGCCGGGTGCCCTCCCACGCGCGAACGAGAAAACCGGGGCGCGTCCCCACGCAGGGACGCACCCCGGCAACCGTACAACCGGTGTACTGCGTGTCACTCGTTACTCGGAACGCTCCGCCGGGCCGGACCCCGTACCCGTCGTACCCGTCTTGCGTTCCACCGCCGCCCTGACCAGCCCCGCGAACAGCGGGTGCGGCCGGGTCGGGCGGGAGCGCAGCTCGGGGTGGGCCTGGGTGGCGACCAGATAGGGGTGGACCTCACGCGGGTACTCGACGTACTCGACGAGCTTGTTGTCCGGCGAGGTGCCGGAGAAGACGATGCCGGTCTTCTTCTCCAGCTCGGCGCGGTAGGCGTTGTTCACCTCGTACCGGTGCCGGTGCCGCTCCTCCACGTACTCCTTGCCGTCGTACACCTCGCGCACGATGGAGCCCTCGGCCAGCTTGGCCGGGTACATGCCGAGCCGCATGGTGCCGCCCATGTCGCCCTCACCGGCGACGATGTCGAGCTGCTCGGCCATGGTGGAGATGACGGGGTGCCCGGTGGCGGGGTCGAACTCGGTGGAGTTGGCGTCGGTGATGCCGGCCAGGTTGCGGGCCGCGTCGATGACGATGCACTGGAGGCCCAGACACAGGCCCAGCAGCGGGATGCGGTTCTCGCGGGCGTAGCGGATCGCGCCGACCTTGCCGGAGACGCCCCGGTCGCCGAAGCCGCCGGGGATGCAGATGGCGTCCACGTCGGAGAGCTGCTCGGCGGCCCCGGCTGGGGTCTTGCAGTCGTCCGAGGTGACCCACTTGATCTTGACGCGGGTCTTGTTGGCGAAGCCGCCCGCGCGCAGCGCCTCGGTGACCGAGAGATAGGCGTCGGGCAGGTCGATGTACTTGCCGACCAGGGCGAGGCTGATCTCATGGCGCGGGCTGTGGACCCGGTCCAGCAGATCGTCCCAGGTCGTCCAGTCCACATCGCGGAACGGCAGGTCCAGGCGGCGGACGGCGTAGGCGTCCAGGCCCTCGGAGTGGACCACCTTGGGGATGTCGTAGATGGACGGGGCGTCGGGGCAGGCCACGACCGCGGCCTCGTCGACGTCGCACATCAGGGAGATCTTGCGCTTGATGGCGGTGGGGACCTCGCGGTCGCAGCGCAGCACGATGGCGTCCGGCTGGACGCCGATGTTGCGCAGGGCGGCGACCGAGTGCTGGGTGGGCTTGGTCTTCAGCTCGCCGGAGGGGCCGATGTAGGGCAGCAGCGAGATATGGACGACGAAGACATTGTCCCGGCCGACCTCGTGCCGGACCTGGCGGACGGTCTCCAGGAACGGCAGCGACTCGATGTCGCCGACCGTGCCGCCGACCTCGGTGATGACGACGTCCACGTCGTCCGCGGCCATCCGCCGGATGCGGTTCTTGATCTCATTGGTGATGTGCGGGATGACCTGCACGGTGTCGCCGAGGTACTCGCCGCGCCGCTCCTTGGCGATCACCGTGGAGTAGACCTGGCCGGTGGTGACATTGGCGGAGCCGTCGAGGTCGCGGTCGAGGAAGCGCTCGTAGTGGCCGATGTCCAGATCGGTCTCGGCGCCGTCGTTGGTGACGAACACCTCACCGTGCTGGAAGGGGTTCATCGTGCCCGGGTCGACATTGATGTAGGGGTCGAGCTTCTGCATCACCACGCGCAGGCCGCGGGCCTTGAGCAGCATGCCCAGGCTGGAGGCCGTCAGACCCTTGCCGAGCGAGGAGGCGACACCCCCGGTGACGAAGATGTGCTTGGTCGTCGTGGCTGTGTTGTTTCGAAAGGCGGTGGGCGGCATGGCCAAGACGGGGCTCCCGTGGTCGCGGTCTGGGGGTGCGGTGGCGCCGCCGTACCGGATTCACGTACGAGCCTCCCTGCGGGATTCCGCGGATTTCCTTGGGACTGGATTCCTTGGAGATTCCGCCGGGGACTGCGTACCGGGCCTCCGGGGGCGCCGTCGCTGCGGTTCGGGGGTTCTACGCCCACCGGTCCACGGGCTACCAGGGTAACAGCGCCTCGGGGCGGTACGGCCCGGCCACGCTCCGCGCACACACGGCCACGGATCCACACGGACGCACACGCCTTACGCACTTCTCACCGATCGCTCACTCGATCAGCTCACCCGCGTTGCCCGGAGCGGCGCGCAGATCATCTACGTGCGTCGTATCCTGCTCGGACACTCGCTGCCGAGCCCGCCGGAACGACGGCACCACCCACGCCCGTATTTCCATGCCGGTTCCATCCCGGAGTTCCACCGGAACACGCAGGAACAAGCCGGAACAACGAGAGCTCGTCAGTTCGTTGAGCACAGACTGCTGAGCACGGACCGCCGTTTGCCACCAGGCCGATCGGCTGTTTTGCTTCATCGCTCAACGACGTATGACACATCCATCTCGCAGCTGTATGACACACCATCCTTGACCGCACCAGCGACAGCCCCTTCATGGGGTGACGTGGCCGTTCGACTGGAGTTGCACGTGGCCGGGCGCATCGAAGACTACGCACTCATCGGAGACATGCAGACCGCCGCACTGGTCTGCCGGGACGGCACGGTGGACTGGCTGTGCCTGCCCCGCTTCGACTCGCATGCCATCTTCGCCGGTCTGCTCGGCACCGAGGACCACGGTTTCTGGCGGATCGGCCCGGCCCACGCGCCGGACACCGAGCCGCCCACGGCGAACCGGCGGACCTACCGGGGGGACTCGCTGATCCTGGAGTCCGAGTGGGACACCCCGCGCGGCACGGTCAGGGTGACCGATTTCATGCCCCCGAGGGACGGGGCGCCCCAGGTCATCCGGATCGTGGAAGGCGTCTCGGGCCGTGTCCCCATGCGCTCCACCCTGCGGATGCGCTTCTCCTACGGCCGGATCGTGCCGTGGGTGCACAAGCACGAGGGGCGCACGGTCGCCGTCGCGGGCCCCGACTCGGTGTGGTTCGACACCCCGGCCGAGACCTACGGCAAGGCGCTCACCACCTACTCCGACTTCACGGTCTCCCCGGGCGAGCGGATCGCGTTCACGATCTCCTGGGAGCCCTCGCACAAGCAGCCGCCCGCACTGCCCGAGCCCGAGCTGTCACTGACGGCGACCGAGGACTTCTGGCGCGAGTGGGTCGAGCACTGCACGTACCACGGGCCCTACCGCGAGGCGGTGGTCCGCTCCCTGATCACCCTCAAGGCCCTCACGTACGCCCCCACCGGCGGTATCGTCGCCGCCCCCACCACCTCCCTGCCGGAGGAGATCGGCGGGGTGCGCAACTGGGACTACCGCTACACCTGGCTCCGTGACGCCGCCATCACCCTCTCCTCGCTGCTGCGCACCGGCTACCGCGAGGAGGCCCGCGCCTGGCGCGAGTGGCTGCTGCGCGCGGTGGCCGGCGACCCGGAGAACCTCCAGATCATGTACGGCATCGCCGGTGAGCGCGAGCTGGGCGAGGCCGAGCTGGACTGGCTGCCCGGCTACGAGAACTCGGCCCCGGTCCGCGTCGGCAACGGCGCCGCCCACCAGCTCCAGCTCGATGTCTACGGCGAGGTCACCGAGGCCCTGCACCTGGGCCATATGACCGGCCTGGCCCGCAGCGACTACGCCTCGCTGCTCCAGCTCAAGCTGATCCACTACCTGGAGAACCACTGGAACGAGCCGGACGAGGGCATCTGGGAGGTGCGCGGCCCGCGCCGCCACTTCGTGCACTCCAAGGTGATGGCCTGGGTCGCGGTGGACCGCACCATCAAGCTGATCGAGTCCGGCGACGCGGACGGCCCCCTGGACCGCTGGCGCGATCTGCGCGACGACATCCACCGGGACGTGTGCGAGAAGGGCTACGACAAGGAGCGCAACACCTTCACCCAGTCCTACGGCTCCAAGGAGCTGGACGCCTCCCTGCTGCTGATCCCGCAGATGGGCTTCCTGCCCCCGGACGACAAGCGGGTCATCGGCACCATCGAGGCCATCCAGCGCGAGCTGTCCACCCCGGACGGCTTCATCCTGCGCTACCCCACCGACGGCCCCGAGGCGGGCGTCGACGGCCTCCCCGGCGACGAGGGCGCCTTCCTCGCCTGCTCCTTCTGGCTCGCCGACGACCTCGCGATGATCGGCCGGGTCGACGAGGCCCGCAGGCTGTTCGAGAAGCTCCTCGCGCTCCGCAACGACCTGGGCCTGCTGGCCGAGGAGTGGGACCCGCGTCTGAAGCGCCAGGTCGGCAACTTCCCCCAGGCGTTCAGCCATGTCCCGCTGATCGACACGGCCCTGCGCCTGACGGCGTCGGGCGCGTACGGCGGCTGACCCGGCCCGCGGGGGCACCGGCGGGGCATCGACGGGGTGGGGCCGAACTGTCACCACCCCGTCCGCGCGGGTAGCGTCCGCCCCATGGACAGCCGCACCGACCCCCGCACCGACCCTCGCACGGACGCCCGCGCCGACGCCCGCCCGGATCACCGGACCGACCCCCGGACCGACCGGCCGGGCGCCGACCAGCGATACGACAGCAGCGGCGCCGGGATCACCGTGCAGCGGGCGCTGGAGCTGCCCGGTCTGCGCGGCGGTCTCCCCGAGGTGCTCGCGGGCGCCGACCGGCTCCAGCGCACGGTGCGCTGGGTGCACGCCGGCGAGGTGCCCAACATCGCCTCCCTGCTCAAGGGCGGCGAACTGCTGCTGACCACCGGCTACGGCCTCGGCACCCGCCCCGCCGAGCAGCGCGCGTTCGTCCGCACCCTCGCCGAGCGCGGTATCGCGGCCCTGGTGATGGAGCTGGGCCCGCGCTTCACCCGGCTGCCGGCCACCCTGGTGGAGACGGCCCGCTCGACCGGGCTGCCGCTGATCCAGCTGCACCGCGAGGTCCCGTTCGTGACGGTGACCGAGGAGATCCACACCGAGATCGTCAACGGCCACTACGCCCTGCTCCAGCGCGCCGAGGACGTGGTCCGCCGCTGCACCGAGGCACTGCTCGGCGGGGGCGGGGTCCCCCAGGTGCTGGCCATCCTGGCGGACTCCAGCGGCAACCCGGTGTTCCTGGAGACCCCCGAGGGCCTGCTGCTGTACGCGGCCGGGTCGGGCCCCGAGGGCGCCGAGCCGCTCCAGGTGTGGGAGGGGCTGCGCGGCCAGCACAAGGACGCCCCGCCCCCGGCGGGCTCGGTGCTGGTGGACGTACCGGGCGGCGGGCCGGGCTCCGGCTCGGTACGGGCCCGGCTGGTGATCCTGCCGGTGCGCGGGGCGCTGGCGCCGGTGCACCGGATCGCCACCGAGCGCGCCGCGGAGATCCTCGCGGTGGTGCTGATGCAGGCCCGCCAGGAGGAGGAGCTGGCCGCGCGGGGCCGCGGCGACTTCCTCACCGACCTCGCCGAGGGCCGGATCACCGCGGAGGACGCCCCGGCGCAGGCCCGGGTCCTCGGCTTCAAGCCCGGTACCGGTCCGCTGCTGCCGGTCGTCATGCGGCTGGGCGACCCGATCGCACAGGCCGGTGGCTGGGCACTGCTGGCCCGCGCGGTCGCCGAGGAGCTGGCCTCGGTCGGGGTGCCGGCGCTGCTGGGGGTTCGGCCGGTGGAGGGCCGGGTGCCGCTGCTGGTGGGCCTGCGGACGGAGGCCGAGCGGGCGTCGGTGGCCGACCGGGTCGCGGCGGCGCTGCGGGCGGGCGTCGAGCGGGCCGGGATGCAGCGGCCGGGGGCCCGACCGCCGGTGGTGGTCGTGGGGGTGCCGGGCGGCTGGGCGGCGGCCTCGGCGGGACTGCGGCACGCGGCGGAGACGGCGACCGCCGCCCAGGGCCTCGCCGACCGGCCCTGGTACGACGCCCGGCGCCTGGACATCGACCTGCTGCTGTGGCGGCTGCGGGACCATCCCGACCTGGCGGCGTTCGTGGACCGTGCCATCGGCCCGATCCGCGAGCACGACCGCCGCTCCAAGCCGCCCCTGCTGCCCACCCTGGAGACCTATCTCGCGCACGCCGGCCGCAAGGCGGAGACGGCCCGGGAACTCCATCTCAACCGCCAGACCCTCTACAACCGGCTGGCCCGCATCGGCGAACTCCTCGGCAGCGACCTCGACGACCCCCAGACCGTCCTCGCCCTCAGCCTCGCCCTCCGGGCCCGCCGACACGTCGGCTGACGGACCACGCGCCATCCGACGGACGGACCGGGCCCTCAGCCTCGCCCTCCGGGCCCGCCGACACGTCGGCTGACGGACCACGCGCCATCCGACGGACGGACCGCACGTCACCCGACCGACGGACCGCGCGCCATCCCGCCGACAGACCGCGCGTCACCCGACCGACGGGCCGCACGTCATCCCGCCGACGGCACACCGGCCGACACCCGGGCTCGCACCTGCGGCCCCACCGGCCGACCTGCGGCGCACCGACCGACCGGCGGCACACCGGCTCACCCACGACCCACGGGCCGACGGACCGGCTCGCACCCACGGCCCTCCAGTCAGCCCACCGGCAGACATCCCGCGGCCAACCAGCCAGCTCACCTGTCGACACCCGCGACCCACCAGCCAGCCCACCCGCCGACACCCCGCAGCCCACCACCCAGCTCACCCCGCCGGCACCCGGCCCCGCACCCGCAACCCACCAACCAGCCCACCGACCGACACCCGGACCCGCACCCGCGCCCCACCAACCAGCCACCCGCCGCCCCACGGACCCGCACCCACAACCCACCAATCGGCCACCCCACGCTCACACCATCGGCCGCGGCTGCGTCAGCTCGTCGTACACGCTCAGCACCTGAGCCACCGTCTGGTCCTCCGTGGGCCAGGTCGCCGCCTGTGCCTCCCCCTTGCGGCGCAGTTCGTCCCGCCGACCGGCGTCCCCGAGCAGCCGCAGCACCCCGGCCGCCAGCGCTGACGCGTCCCCGTACGGGACGAGTTCGGCGGCGTCGCCGACCAGGTCCGGGATGCCCCCTACGGCGGAGGCGACCAGCGGCACCCGGGCGTGCAGGGCCTCCTGGGCGAGCACCGACCGCGACTCCCAGCGGCCGGGCAGCACCACCAGGTCGGCGGCGTCGAGCAGTTCGGGGACGTCGTCGCGCCGCCCGAGCAGCCGCACCGGCAGTTCCTCGTCCTCGATCCGCCGCTGCAACGGGCCGCGCAGGTCGCCCTCACCGGCGACGGCGACGAAGGGCGGGGGATCCAGCAGGCGCCAGGCGCGCGCCGCGTCCAGGAGCACGTCGTGGCCCCGGTGCCGTTCGAGCGGTCCGACGGCGAGGACCAACGCCCGGCCTGTGGCGCCGAGTTCGGCGCGCAGCTTGCCCGGGTCGGACTCGTCGCCGGGCGCCGACCGCGTCCCGGGCAGCGCGGCGGGCGCCAGCCGGGCATCCCGGGCGCCGCGCCGCCGGGCCCGGTCGACCAGATCGGACGACGTCCCCAGCACCACCGCCGCGGACCGCGCCACCCGGCGCTCCAGCATCCGCAGCAGCCGGGCCCGCGCCCCTTCGACCCGGGCCGGGCTGTGCCAGGTCACCACCAGCGGGACGGGTCGGCCGCTCAGCGCGAGCGCGGCCCGCAGGGAGGCGTGCAGTCCGTGCGCGTGCACCAGATCGGCGTCCGCGCAGGCCGCCCGCAGCGCCGCGACGGAGGACGGGTCGCTGCTGCGCGGCACCTGCGCGTGATCGGCCCCGGCCCCGCTGAAGTCGTACTCCCGCTCCGCCTCGGCCGGCGCGCACACCGTGACCCGCACGCCCCGGGCGACGAGCCCCGCGGCCAGCGAGCGCACATGGGCGCTGCTTCCGGCGCTGCCGCCGCCCAGCACCTGCACGGTGCGCAGCGTCGACTGGCCGTGCGGGGGGCTGCTCACGGGGGTCACGTGGCCGGGGCTCCTGGTTCGGCATCGAACGGTCACGAAGAAACGTACAGAAGGATCGGCCCCGCACCCTGCACCGCGCGGCTCCCTCCCTGCACCCGCCCAAGGATGCCAGCACGCCCACCGGTTCCCGCAACGCCCGAGGTCACGACCGGTCACACCGAGGTCATTCTTTCCACTCACACGAGTGACCCGGGAACACCCCCGACCCGGACGGCCGGCGGATCACCCGTCCACCCCGCCCCGCACACCCCACCAGCCCCCGGGAACACCGCCCACCGGGTCCCCCGACGGCCCGACCACCCCACGCGGACCCAGGGGCCAACTGGCCGAAACCAGCCCATCGACGGCATCGCCCGGAACCTTCGGAGACCTACGGACCACCCCCCTCAGCCACCCGGCCTCGCGGAACACACCCACACGCCGAGAACCCACCGGAGCACCCGGCGCCGGACTCCTCTCGACCCCGCCGGGGCCAACCCCGTACGCGCCCCAGAAGCGCCCAGCCCGGCAACCACCACCGGCCGCACCGCAGCACCCGGAAGACCCGGCCCCGGGCGCCCCACCACCCTGCCCGCAACACCCGGCGGGCACCCGAACGGCCCCCTACCCATCCCCCCGAGCCGTCGCCAGCAACTCCTCCGCATGGGCCCGAGCCGTCTGCGAGTCCTCCTGCCCGGCCAGCATCCGGGACAGCTCGCGGATCCGCTCCTCGCCCTCCAGCACCTTCACCCCGGACCGCGTCACCGACCCGTCGTCGGTCTTCTCCACCAGCAGCTGCCGGTCGGCGAACGCGGCGACCTGCGGCAGATGCGTCACGACGACCACCTGAGCGGACCTGGCGAGCCGCGCCAGCCGCCGCCCGATCTCGACGGCGGCCTTGCCACCGACCCCGGCGTCCACCTCGTCGAAGAGATACGTCGGCACCGGATCGGTCCCGGCGAACACCACCTCCACCGCGAGCATCACCCGCGACAGCTCACCCCCGGAGGCCCCCTTGGCGATCGGCCGCGGCGGCGCCCCGGGGTGCGGCGCGAGCAGCAGCTCGACCTCGTCGACACCCGAGGGCCCGTACGCGACGGTCCGTCCGCCGATCTCGACGCCCTCCGGGTCCTCGCTCTGCCGCAGCGCGAAGGACACCCGCGCGTGGGGCATGGCCAGCGACGCCAGCTCGGCGGTCACCGCGGCGGCGAACCGCTCCGCCGCCTCCTCCCGGGCCTCGCTGAGCGCCTGGGCCAGTCCGCCCAGCTCACCGCGGAGCGCGTCCCGTTCGGCGGTCAGCTCACCGATCCGCGAGTCGTCGCCGTCCAGCTCGGTCAGCCGCGCGGCGCCCTGCTCGGCCCAGCCCAGCACGGCCGCGATGTCGTCCCCGTACTTCCGGGTCAGCGCGGTCAGCGCGGCCCGCCGTTCCTCCACCGCGGCGAGCCGCAGCGGATCGGCGTCGAGGTCGTCGGCGTACCCGGCGAGTTCCCCGGCCACATCGCCCAGCAGGATCCCGATCTCCCCGATCCGGTCGGCGAGCGCCGCGAGCGCCGGGTCGTGCGCCCGTACGGCCTCCAGTGCCCGGTGCGCCCCCGCGACCAGCGTGGTGGCGTCGACCCCCTCGGGGTCCTCGGGGTTCCCGGCGAGCGCGGCGTGGGCGACCGTCGCCGCGGACGCCAGGGCCTCGGCGTGCCCGAGCCGCTCGGCCTCCTCGGCCAGCTCCACGTCCTCACCGGCCCGGGGTTCGGTCCCGGCGATCTCGTCCAGCCCGTAGCGGAGGATGTCGGCCTCCTGCGCCCGCTCCCGCGCCCGGGTGGTGATCTCGTCCAGCTCCACGGCGACGGCCCGCACCCGCCGGTACGCCTCGGCGTACTTGGCGAGCGGCACGGCGACGGCGTCCCCCGCGTAGCGGTCGAGCGCCTGCCGCTGCCGGGAGAGTTTCAGCAGCCCCTGCTGATCGGTCTGCCCGTGCACCGCGACGAGTTCGTCGGCCAGCTCGGCGAGCATCCCCACCGGCACGGACCGCCCGCCCACATGCGCGCGCGAACGCCCCTCGGCGGAGACAGTACGGCTGATCAGCAGCGCCCCGTCGTCCAGCTCGGCCCCGGCCTCCTCGGCCCGTACGGCGGCCGTCCCGCCGGAGGCGAGCGTGATCCGCCCCTCGACCACCGCCTTGTCGGCGCCGATCCGCACCAGCGCCGGGTCCGCCCGTCCGCCGAGCAGCAGTCCGAGGCTGGTCACCACCATGGTCTTGCCCGCACCGGTCTCACCGGTGACGGCCGTGAACCCCGGCGACAGCTCGACCACGGCGTCGTCGATGACTCCGAGCGACCGTATCCGCATCTCCTCCAACACGGACACGACCTTACGAGGTCCCACCCCCGGAGTGCGACCGCCCCCCACCCCCTCGCCGGGGGAGACAACGCCCTCCGGGGGCGCGGGGAACTGCGCGATCAGCACCCACCCCCCGCACCCGCCACCCCACCGAAACCACCCTCCCGGATGGCGCCGAACCACACCCCACCCACACCGCACAGCCCGCGTCAGTGCGGCGCACCCCTCCACCCCGACACCGGCAGCGCGAACTTCGCCACCAGCCGATCGGTGAACGACGCGTGATGCAGCCGGGCGAGCCGCACCGGCACCGCCCCCCGCCGCACCTCCACGCGGGCCCCGGCGGGCAACTCCACCGTCCGCCGCCCGTCGCACCACAACACCCCCGGCGGGATGTGCGGCAGCACCTCCACCGCGAGCACCGAATCCGGCGAGGTCACCAGCGGTTTGGCGAACAGCGCGTGCGCACTGATCGGCACCATCAGCAACGCCTCCACCTCGGGCCACACCACCGGCCCCCCGGCGGAGAAGGCGTACGCAGTCGACCCGGTCGGCGTGGACAGCACGATCCCGTCGCACCCGAACCCGGTCACCGGCCGCCCGTCGATCTCCAGGACGACCTCCAGCAGCTTCTCGGCGGTGGCCTTCTGCACCGCCGCCTCGTTCAGCGCCCAGTCGGTGTGCACGATGTCCCCGTTGCTGTGCACCACGACATCGACGGTCATCCGCTCCTCGACCTCGTACGCCCGGGTGACCACCCGGTCCACGACCTTGTCGAGATCGTCCCGCTCCGCCTCCGCGAGAAAACCGACCCGCCCGAGGTTGACGCCCAGCATCGGCACCCCGGAGGCCCGCGCGAACTCGGCGCCGCGCAGCAGCGTCCCGTCGCCGCCGAGCACGATCAGCAGCTCGCATCCGTCGAGGCACAGCGGCGTGGCCTCCTTGACGAGCTGCACCTCGTCCGGCAGCGGCAGATCCCGCGCCTCGTGCTCCAGCACCCGCACCCCGATCCCGGAGCGCAGCAACCCCTTCACCACCAGCTCGGCACTGCGGATGGCCGCCGGCCGCCCGGTGTGCGCCAGCAGAAAAACCGTACGAGAGCCCGCACGGGAACCCGCACACGAATCAGTACGGGTATCAGTACGCGAATCAGTACGCGAATCGGTACGAGAATCAGTACGGGAACCAGAATCAGAACCAGGGTTCGATGTCAACGCGGCCCCTCCGCCACAGCACGGTCAACGTCGGCCGGGTCCGGTTCCGGTGCCCCGGCCCGCAGCCACAGAAAGTATTCGACATTTCCCGAAGGTCCGGGCAGTGGACTGGCCGTCACTCCCCGCACCCCGAGCCCCAGCTCCCACGCCTTGGCGGCCACACCCCGCACCGCCTCGGCGCGCAGCTGGGCACTGCGCACCACTCCCCCGCTGCCCAGTCGTTCCCTGCCCACCTCGAACTGCGGTTTCACCATCATCACCAGATCGGCGTCCGGCGTCACGCACCGCGCCAGCGCGGGCAGCACCAGCCCGAGCGGGATGAAGGACAGATCCCCCACGACCAGATCCACCGGCTTCCCGTCGATCACATCGAGCGTCAACTCACGTACGTTCGTACGGTCCTTGACGGTGACGCGTTCATCGCTCTGCAGAGTCCAGGCGAGTTGTCCGTACCCGACGTCCACGGCGACCACATGCGCGGCCCCGGCCCGCAGCAGCACATCGGTGAACCCGCCGGTGGAGGCCCCGGCGTCCAGCGCCCGCCGCCCCTCCACCACCAGCCCCTGCGGCCCGAAGACGGCCAGCGCCCCGGCCAGCTTGTGCCCACCCCGGGACACATACTCGGGATCGCCGTCGTCGGCGGCGACGACGATCGCCGCCGCGGTCTCCACCTGTGTGGCGGGCTTGGTCGCCAGGGTCCGCCCGACGCTGACCCGCCCGGCGGCGATCAGCTGACTGGCGTGCTCCCGCGACCGCGCGAGCTTACGGCGGACCAGCTCCGCGTCCAGACGGCGGCGTGCGACTCCTGCCACGTTCGGTTCAGCTCCTGCTCTCGGGGTACGGCGTCGGGGGCGCCGGAGGTCCCGGGCGGGCGTCGAGCGCGGTGAGCGCGTCGCGCAGCCCCCGGTGCACATCCTCGTACACCTCCAGATGTCCGTCCGTCGCCAGGTGGTCGGCGTCAGCCAGCCGCTGGAGCCGGTCGTCGACACCGGCGTCACCGGTGGGCTCACGGAGGACGTCCAGCGGCGCGGGGGCGGCGGGATCGTACGCCTCGGCGATCTCGAACCCGACGGCCTCATCGAACCCGACGGCCTCACCGGACCCGACGGCCTCACCGGCGTCACGCTCCCCCCGGTTGTCCACCCTGGTCTCCTCCCGGCCGTCCCCCCGGATCTCCGTCCGGCTCTCCACCCCCGGCATTGACTCGCTCATGCCCCGACGCTACCGCGAAGCCCTGCGGTACCGTCGATCATGATGGCGACGATCGAGGAGTGCCGCGACGCGCTCGACAGACTCTCGGCGAAGATGCGCGGCGCCGAGGGCGACCTGCGCGCGGCCACCGCCCTGGACCGCTCGGTGAGCTGTCACCTGACCGATCTGGAGGTCACCTTCGTCGGCCGGATGGCGGACGGCGGGATCCAGGTCCACGACACCCTCACCGGGCCACCGCGCGAGAAGGCCCAGATCCGGCTGTCCCTGACCGGCGACGATCTGATCGCCCTGGTCGACGGCGATCTGAACTTCGCCCACGCCTGGGGCTCGGGCCGGGTCCGGCTCACCGCCGGCCTGCGCGATCTGCTGCACCTCAGAAAGCTGCTGTGACCGCGGCAGCTCCCCTATGACGGCGACGGCTCAGGAGCCCCCACGCCGGTCTCCGCCGCGGCCGTAGCCGTAACCGCCGCCCCAGCCCGCCCCCTCCGCGCCGCCGGTACCACCAGCGGCGTACCCGTCTCCGGATCGTCGATGACCTGGCACCGCAGCCCGAACACCCGCTCGACCAGCTCCGCCGTGACGATGTCGCCGGGCGCGCCCTCGGCGATCACCTCGCCGTCCCGCAGCGCGATGAGATGCGTGGCGTACCGCGCCGCGTGATTGAGGTCGTGCAGGACGGCGACCAGCGTCCGCCCCTGCTCCTCGTGGAGTTCCGCGCAGAGGTCGAGCACATCGATCTGGTGCTGGATGTCGAGGAAGGTGGTCGGCTCGTCCAGCAGGAGCAGCGGTGTCTGCTGGGCCAGTGCCATGGCGATCCACACCCGCTGCCGCTGGCCGCCGGACAGTTCGTCGACATACCGCTCGCCGAGTTCGGCGACGCCCGTGCGGGCCATGGACTCCTGGACCACCCGCTCGTCCTCGGCCGACCACTGCCGCAGGATGCCCTGGTGCGGATAGCGGCCCCGGCCGACCAGGTCGGCGACGGTGATTCCGTCCGGCGCGATGGACGACTGCGGCAGCAGCCCCAGGGTCCGGGCCACCTTCTTCGCCGGCATCGACTGGATGAGCTGCCCGTCGAGCAGCACCCGGCCCTCGCTCGGCTTCAGCATCCGCGACAGCGCCCGCAGCAGCGTCGACTTGCCGCAGGCGTTGGGGCCGACGATCACGGTGAAGGAATTGTCGGGTATCTCGACGGACAGTCGCTCGGCGATGACCCGCTGGTCATAGGCGAGGGTGACCTGCTCCGCGGTCAGACGGTTCACGGTGCTCCTTGGGAGGTTCTTGTTCCGGGGGCCGGAGGCCGGGGCCGGGGGCTGTACGGCGGCGCTCATATCCGCCCCGCCCGGCGCTCGGTGACCAGCAGCCACAGCAGATATCCGCCGCCCAGCACGCCGGTGACCACACCCACCGGCAGCTGATCGGCGCCGAACACCCGCTGCGAGGCCCAGTCGGCGGTGACCAGCAGGGCGGCGCCCATACACAGCGAGGGGACCAGGTTGGGGCCGGGCGAGCGGGTGAGACGGCGGGCGAGCTGGGGGGCGGTGAGCGCCACGAAGGCCACCGGCCCGGCCGCGGCGGTGGCCCCGGCGACCAGCAGAACGGCGGCCACCATCAGCACCAGCCGCACCCGCTCGACCCGCACCCCGAGCGCGGACGCCACATCGTCGCCCATCTCCAGCATGCGCAGCCCCCGCCCGTTGGCCAGCACGAGCGGCACCAGCAGCGCGCACAGCGCCAGCAGCGGCCAGACCTGGTCCCAGTCGCGTCCGCTGAGCGATCCGGTCATCCAGACCATGGCCCGGGTGGCGTCCACGATGTCCGCCCGGGTCAGCAGATAGCCGTTGACGGCGGTGACCACGGCCGAGACCCCGATGCCGACCAGCACCAGCCGGTAACCGTGCACGCCCCGCTTCCAGGAGAGCAGATAGATCACGGCCCCGGTCGCCAGCCCGCCGACCAGCCCGCCCACCGTGACCTGCCCGGCGTCCCCGGACAGCACGACGATCGTGATCAGCGCGCCGGCCGCCGCGCCCTGTCCGAGTCCGAGCACGTCCGGGCTGCCCAGCGGATTGCGCGAGATCGACTGGAACAGCGCCCCGCCGAGCCCGAGCGCGGCCCCCACCAGCAGCCCGACCAGCACCCGGGGCAGCCGCAGCTCCCGGACGATGAACTCCTGCCCGGCGTCGCCCCGCCCGGCCAGCGTCCTGAGCACCTCACCCGCACCGATCGGGAAGTCACCGGTGCCGACCAGCAGCACGCCCATGCCCAGCGCGACGATCCCCAGTGCCGCGGTGACGGCCACCGCCCGCCCGTCCACCCGCAGGGAGATCCCGCCGACGGACCGCACGACCCGCGCGGCGGACGCCCCCGGCTTCTCTGGGGTCTCGGGGATCTCCGGCTTCTCCGGGGTCACCGGGATCTCCGTCCCGGACTTCGGAAGGGTCCTCACAGCTGAGCCGTCCTCCGCCGTCGTACGAGGTAGATGAAGACCGGCCCGCCCAGCACCGCCGTGACGATCCCGACCTGCACCTCAGCGGGCCGCGCCACCAACCGGCCGATCACATCCGCGCCCAGCAGCAGCACGGGCGACAGAAGGGTGGCGTAGGGGAGGATCCAGCGCATGTCGGGCCCGGTGAAGGACCGCACCACATGCGGCACCATCAGGCCGACGAACACGATCGGACCGCACGCGGCCGTCGCCGCCCCGCACAGCACGGTCGCCGCCAGCATCGACAGCGCCCGGGTGCGGGGGAGGTGGGCGCCGAGCGCCTTGGCGGTGTCGTCGCCCATGGCCATGGCGTTGAGCGGCCGGGCCAGCCCGAGCGCCAGCAGGGTGCCGATGAGGAGGAAGGGCAGCACCTGGAGAACGGTGTCGTCGGTCGCCGAGTTCAGTGAGCCGACGGTCCAGAAGCGCATCCGCCCCAGCGCCGCCTGATCCATGATCATCACGGCCTGGAGATAGCCGTACAGCGCGGCACTGATCGCCGTACCGGCGAGCGCGAGCCGTACCGGGGTCGCCCCGCGGCTGCCGCCGAGGAACCACACCAGCGCCCCGACCACCGCCGCCCCCGCGAACGCGAACCACACATAGCCGATGAGGCTGGTGACCCCGAAGAAGGTGATGGCGGTGACAACCGCGGCGGACGCCCCCGCGTTGATCCCGAGCAGCCCGGGATCGGCCAGCGGATTGCGGGTCAGCGCCTGGAGCACCGCGCCGGACAACCCGAGAGCGGCCCCGGCGAGCAGCCCGAGCACCGTCCGCGACAGCCGCTCACCGACGACGACATCGGCATAGCGGCCCGAGTCCTGGAACAGCCCGTGCCACACCTCGCCCGGCGAGAGCGGTTTCGCGCCAACCGCGATGCTCGCCAGAGCGACCAGCACCAACACCGCCAGCGCGACCAGCAGCCCGACGCCACGGATCGCCCGACGACTCTCCGACGCGGGAACGGCTTCCACGCGCGCCTCGGGGGGACTCTCGACCAACACGGAGGTTAGGTTAGCCTACCCTCGCCTGCCGGACGATCCCGCCGAGCGCCACCGGGGCAGGCTGAGCCCCCTACCGGACGGCCCCTGACCTCCTGCCGGACAGCTCCTGACCCTTTGCCTGACGGCCTCCTGACCTCCTGCCGGGCGGGTCACTGACCTCCTCCCGGGCGAGTTGCCCCTCCGCCGAGCCAAGGCAGAGCCCCCTGCCGGAAAGGCAAAGGCCCCCTCCTGGCCACCCCTCCCGGCTACCCCTCCCTCACAACCCCAACCGAGCCAACCCCTTCCCCCCGTCCAGCGCGCACGCCCCGTCCCCCGCCGCCGTCCACGCCGCCGCGCACAGCGCCCGCAGCCCGTCCAGCGCCGTCCCCTCACCGTCGAGTTCCAGCCGCTCCGCCCCCGCGGTCGCCGTCCAGCCGCCGCAACGGAAGCCGTCCCCGCTCGGGGTGACCTCCGGCTGCCCGGTGAGCATCCCGCGCAGATCCGCGTCCACATAGGTCGGCCGGTGCCGCGGCGGCGCCGCCAGCAGCTGCGCCCCGTCCGTCACCCCGGTCAGCACCAGCAGCGAATCGACATCCCCGTTGAACGCGCCCTCGATGTCCGTGTCCAGCCGGTCCCCCACCACCAACGGCCGCTCGGCGCCGGTCCGCAGAATCGTCTCCCGGTGCATCGGCGGCAAGGGTTTGCCCGCCACCTGCGGCTCGGCCCCCGTGGCGATCCGCACCACCTCCACCGCCGCCCCGTTCCCCGGCGCGATCCCCCGCGCACTGGGAATCGTCAGATCCGTGTTGGACGCGAACCACGGCACCCCGCGCGCGATCGCGTAGCACGCCTCCGCGAACCGCCCCCACGCCAGCTCGGGCCCGCCGTACCCCTGCACCACCGCCGCCGGCTCCTCGTCCGCCGACTCCACCGGCACGAGCCCCCGCTCCCGCAGCGCCACCCGCAGCCCGTCCCCGCCGATCAGCAGCACCCGCGACCCCGCGGGCAACTGCTCGGCGATCAGCCGGGCCACCGCCTGCGCCGAGGTGATGACATCCCCGGCCTCGGCCGCTATCCCGAGCGCGGTCAGATGCGCCGCCACCGTGTCCGGCGTCCGCAGCGCGTTGTTGGTGACATACGCCAGCTGCATCCCGCCCTCCCGCGCCGTGGCCAGCGAGTCCACGGCATGCGCGATGGCGTTGCCGCCCGCGTACACCACCCCGTCGAGATCCAGCAGCGCCGTGTCGTACGCCTCGCTCAGCGCCCGCGCACTGCCCTCGGGCCTGGTCCTGACGCCCTGCCTCATCGCACCCGCTCCTCGCTCCACCGACCGTTCCCCCGATCATCCCCCATGCCACTGACACCCGTACGCGGACGTACGATGCCGGGATGAACTCAGCAGGACACTCGGAAGCGATGGAGCGCCGGGGCCTGGAACTCACCCCGTTCCGCGGCCTTCGTTACGACCCCGACCGGGTCGGCAGCCTCGCCGCCGTGACGTCCCCGCCCTACGACGTCGTGGTCCGCCCCGACGGCCTCCACCAGCTGCAGGCCGCCGACCCGTACAACATCGTCCGGCTGATCCTCCCCCAGGCGGCCACCCCCGAGGCCCGCAACGCCCAGGCCGCCGCCACCCTCACCCGCTGGCGCGCGGAGGGCATCCTCACCACCGACCCCGAGCCCGGCCTGTACGTCTACGAACAGACCGACGACGAGGGCCTCCTCCAGCGCGGCATCATCGCCACCCTGCGCGTCACCGACCCGGCGGACCGGATCGTCCTCCCGCACGAGGACGTCATGCCCCACCTGGTCGCCGACCGCGCCGCCCTGATGCGCGCCACCTCCGCCAATCTGGAGCCCCTCCTCCTCACCTACCGAGGCGACGAGCACAACGCAACCGCCGCCATCATCGAACGCACCACCCACCGCCCGCCCCTCCTCTCCACCACCACCGAGGACGGCCACCACCACCGCCTCTGGTCCCTCACCACCCCCACCGACCTCACCTCGATCACCACCGATCTGGCCCGCCACCAGGCCCTGATCGCCGACGGCCACCACCGCTGGGCCACCTACCGCCGTCTACGCGCGGAGCACCCTTCCCCCAGCCCCTGGGACGACGGCCTGGTCCTCCTCGTGGACACCGCCCGCTACCCCCTGCGCGTCCGCGCCATCCACCGCTACCTCCCCCACCTCCCCCTCCCGGACGCCCTGGCCGCCCTGAAGCCCCACTTCCGCGTCCGCCCCCTCCACACCCCCCTCGACCAGGCCCTCACCGCCCTCGCCGAAGCAGCGGCCGACGGCAACGCCTACCTCCTGGCCGGCGACGGCGCCTACCACCTGGTCGACCGCCCCGACCCGGCACTCCTCGCCCGCACCATCCCCACCGACCGCCCCACCACCTGGCGCACCCTGGACGCGACGGTCCTCCACACCACCCTCCTGGACCACCTCTGGCACCTCCCCGAGGACTCCCCGTCCCACATCGCCTACATCCACGACACGACGGCCACCGTCACCAAGGCCGAACAGGACGGCGGTACGGCCGTCCTGATGCACCCGGTCCGCGAGGAACTGGTCCGCGACCTGGCCCGCCAGGGCATCACCATGCCCCGCAAGTCGACGTCCTTCGGCCCCAAACCGGCATCGGGCCTGGTCCTGCGAGCCCTGGACCTCTGACCAGGCACAACAAAGGGGGGCGCCTCCCTCAAAAGGAAGCCGCCCCCCTCACCACCCCACCACCAGAACCTCAGTCGTCGGCGCCCTTCTCCTCGCCGTCCGTACCGTCCTCCTCGTCACCGGCAGCGCCCTCCGACTCTTCATCGAACGCGTCCAGGAACTCCACCCCGTCCAGCTCCGCGAGCCGGTCCGACGCATCGGTACTCCCGTCCCGATCCGCCTCCACCGCCTTCGCGAACCACTCCCGGGCCTCGTCCTTCCGCCCCGCCTCCAGCAACGCGTCGGCATAGGCGTACCGCAGCCGCGCGGTCCACGGCTGCACCGAGTTCGAGGCCAGCTCAGGGCTCTGCAAGGTCACGATCGCCGCGTCGAGCTGCCCCAGATCCCGCCGGGCCCCGGCCGCGACGAGCCGCATCTCCACCTGCCCGGCCTTGTCGAGCTTCTGCACCTCCGGCGCCCCGGCCATGTCCAGCGCCTTCTCCGGCCGCCCGAGCCCACGCTCGCAGTCGGCCATCACCGGCCACAGATCGGCGTTCCCGGTCATCCGCCGAGCCGCCCTGAACTCCGCGAGCGCCTCCCCGTACTTCTGACTCGCATACGCCGCGAACCCCGCCGCCTCCCGCACCGCAGCCACCCGCGACGCCAGCCGCAACGCGACCCGCGAATACCCGTAGGCCCCCTCGGGATCCTCATCGATCAACCGAGCGACCATCACCAGATTCTTGGCAACATCCTCCGCCAGCGTCTTCGGCAGACTCAACAACTCCTGCCGTACGTCCTTGTCGATCTCGTCGCCCGTGACGTCCTCGGGGATCGGCAGCCGCTTGATCGGCTCCCGGTCCCGGTCCCGCTCATCACGGAACCGGCCACCACCGGCAGGCCCCCGCCGGTCGTCGCGCCCCTGGTACCCACCACTGCGCCCACCACGATCGTCCCGCCGGGGCCCACGCCGCTCATCCCGCCCACCACGGTCGTCCCGCCCCCGATATCCCCCACGCTCCCCATCCCGCCGGAACCCCGGCCGATCCCCCCGGTCATCCCGCCGAAAGCCCGGCCGCTCCCCTCGATCGTCCCGCCGAAACGCCGGCCGATCCCCCCGATCGTCACGACGCTCATCACGCCGCTCATCCCGACGAAAACCTCCACCGCTCCGCTCACCCCGGTCATCGCGACGCCCATAACCCCCACGGTCATCGCCCCGCCGGTCATCACGCCGCTCAACACGCCGGTCGTCACGCCGATCGTCGCGCCTGTCATCACGCCGGGGGTAACCCCCACGGCTGTCGTCCCTCCGACTGTCGTTCCGACGGCTGTCATCCCGGCGATTGTCATCCCGCCGGAATCCACCCCGGTCATCGCTGCCCCGGTAGCCGCCCCGCCCGTCGTCCCGCCGCTCATCACGACGATCGTCCCTGCGGAACGCCGGCCGATCCCCACGGTCGTCCCGCCGGAACCCGCCCCGATTCCGATCGTCCTCACGACGCGGCGCCCGCCCACGGTCGTCCCGCTGATACGGCGGCCTGGAGCCCCGCTCCCCACCATCCCGGCGGTCGTCCCGCCCCCGATAGCCCCCGCGATCACCACGGTCACCACGATCGGGCCGGTCGGAGCGCTCGTCGCGCCCGGCACCACGGTTGTCGTCCCGCCGGCCATCACGAGCACCGCCGCCGCGATAACCACCACGGTCGTTGTCCCGCCGGAACCCACCGCGGTCACCACGATCACCGCGCTCGCCACGACCACCACTACGGTCGCTGCGCTCGCCACGGTTCCCGCGGTCACCACTGTCCCGTCGCCGCTGATCGCGCTCCGGTCGGTCGTCGGGAGAGTTGGTGGACATCGGTGACTCCTGTCTTCGGTACCACAAGCATTGTAAAAACAAAAGGACCCCTGGTCCCAGCTGAACGCTGGGACCAGGGGTCCTCCAAAGATTGTTCGGCGGCGTCCTACTCTCCCACCGGGTCCCCCCAGCAGTACCATCGGCGCTGTAAGGCTTAGCTTCCGGGTTCGGAATGTAACCGGGCGTTTCCCTCACGCTATAACCACCGAAACACTATGAAACTGTACAAACCAACCGCACCACCCAGAAAACCGTTTCGGGTGGGGTTGTTCGTGGTTTCAGAACCAACACAGTGGACGCGAGCAACTGAGGACAAGCCCTCGGCCTATTAGTACCGGTCACCTCCACCA